>NZ_SOGS01000023.1:0-188475 GCF_004403505.1 Cryobacterium sp. TMT1-2-2
AGGCTGCATCATCCCCGGCTGCACCATCCCCGCCCGCTGGACCGAAACCCACCACGTCATCCCCTGGCAACAACACGGCCGCACCGACATCAACAACGGCGTCCTCCTCTGCTGGTTCCACCACCACACCATCGACACCAGCGGATGGAAAATCCGCATGATCAACAGCCGGCCCCAAGTACGCGGCCCCCTACTCTGGGACCCCACCCAAACCTGGCGGCCCGCCCACAGCCACCGCGCCAACACCCCCAGCCCCGAACCACCCTGGCGCACGTAAGCCTTACCGCGCTGTCCACCAGAGTGTTTCGGTTGCACATCCTGAAAGGGCCGTGCTT
Organism: Cryobacterium sp. TMT1-2-2; assembly: GCF_004403505.1. NCBI lineage: Bacteria > Bacillati > Actinomycetota > Actinomycetes > Micrococcales > Microbacteriaceae > Cryobacterium > Cryobacterium sp. TMT1-2-2. The sequence goes on from NZ_SOGS01000023.1 coordinate 336, forward strand.
TCAGGCGTCGACATCTCCGCGCGCGAGATTCCGCGGGTGCCCAATGAGTCTCTTGGCGCTGCGACGCGAAGCTCCGCCGGCCAGGCGTTGACCGAACAGGCGTTGACCGAACAGGCGCCGGGCGAACAGCGCGAGTCCGATCGCGGCCAGCAGCATCAACAGACCGCCGAACACCGTGGCCACGATCCAGACCGGCACCAGGGCGCCGATCCGCAGCTCGCGAACCAGCTCCAGTTCTACTCCGGCCTCAGCCGCACCGTTCATGGTCAGGGTCGCTGTACCCAGAGCCGTGTGCTGCGGAACGATGGCGGTGAGTTCGGCGTGGCCGGCGGCATCCGCTGTGGCGGTACCGAGAATGCTCGGGTCACCGCTCAGGGTCACGACCACCGGCGAGCCCGGCAGGTAGCCGGAACCGGTCACCCGCACCTGTTGCCCGGGCGACACGTGCACGGCTGGGCCGCTCACCCCCAGCTCGGCCAGCTTCGTGGGGTTGGCGAGGCCGGAGACCGCACGGTCAACGCTCTTGAGCAGTCCGGGTGCCGGCACCGCGTAGAGGTCGGCGCTGGCCAGCGCGGATGCCGACGGTTCGACACGCGCACGGTTCTGGCTCCAGAGCAGCAGGGTGTCGCCGATCGCGGTGAAGCCGTCGACGCCCGGTGCGAGCTGCCCCTCATCGGTCACCGTGACGAAGCTGTCGTCGTCGCACAGGGTGTGGTTGGGCTGCAGAGCATCTTCGGGCCCGGCGGCGTAGTACACCTCGTAGCCGTCAGCGGCCGCCCGCAGGGCCGCCGTTTCAAGGGACGCGTTCAGGTAGGCGATGACGGTGTGTCCCACCCGCGCTTCGGCGCGGCCCCATTCCTTAGTGCAGTCGATTCCGCGGTCGCTCGAGAACAGCTGCGGGTAGGCCGTCACGATCACCGGTGCGTGGGTGCCGCCGCGAGCTTCACGGGCTTGCTCGGTGTTCACGGTGGCCCAGATGCTGCGGTAGACCGGGCTGAGGTCAAGTTCCTGCACCTTGCCGATCACGGTACGAACGGCCTGGTCGTCGAGTGCGCAGCCGGAGCTCGCGCACAGGGCGAGCAGGGAGTCGAGCCCCACGTCGGCGGCGCCGACCGAGACGACCACCTCACTCACTGCGGGCTCGGCCGCGAGGCGTTCGAGCTGGTTGTCTGCGCCACCTGGCATCTCAGCGCCGAGCAGGTTGTTGCCCGACGTTGCGGCGCAGGCGAGTACGACCGGGTCGGTCGATGCGGCGAGAGCGCCGGCGTACCCGACGGCTCCGCTGTTCTCACCGGCCTCACAGTCCGTGCCGGAGCCGCCGGAGGCCAGGCCGTCGCCGACCAGAGCTGCCGGATAGTCGCTCGCCGCCGCATCCGCCAAAATCGCTCCCGGCTCGATCGGGTCAGTGCGCTCCAGCAGGGTCTCATAGCTGCCCTCGACGATGACGGCGTCGACCTCGAGGCCCCAGGCAATCAACCGATAGTTGGTGCTGCCGACGGCGTCTTGCACTGCACTGTAGAGCTGCACGCTCTGCGTGCTGGTGGCGCCGGGCGGCAGGTTGCCGAAGAGAAGTTGCGGTGACGGGCTGACCAGCGGCACCAGGTCGCCGCTCGGAAAGGTGAGCGCGACGGTGATGTCGGCCGCGTCTCGACCCGAGGGGTTCGTCACCGTGACGTCAACGTTCTGGGGCTGGTTGGCCAGAATGGTGTCGCCGGCCGCGACCGTGAGGTCGATGCTGGCTCGACCGAGTTCGGCGAGCTTGTCGGCGAGCGCATCGACGTCGTCGACCGAGGTGTAGGTGCCGTCGGTCTCCTCGGCGATGCACTTGAGCTCGGTTTCGCCGAGGTCGGAGGTCTGGAAACCCACGGTCTGCACCTGCAGGTCGAAACCCTGAGCGCGAATCTGCGCCGCAGCCTCGCAGGGGTTTCCACATCCGCTTTCCCCGTCGGAGACCAGGGCCACGGTGGCCCCGCTGAGGCCGTCTTCCTGCAGCTGTTTGGTCGCTGCGAGCAGCGCCTCGGCGGTGGGCGTGCCTCCGGACGCGGTAAACCCGGCGATCTCGGAGACGAGGTCGCCGGTGCCCATCACCGGGGCGACCTCGATGGCGTAATCCCCCGGCGCATCGCAGCCGCCGCCGTAGGTCCAGATTCCCATTTCCGAACCGAGCGGCTGGCTCATCACCAGCTCGGTGAGGGCGTCCTGCGCCTTCTCGATGCGTTCACCGGACATCGAGCCGGAGAGGTCGACGACCACGAGCAGGGGGCGATTACCCGTTCCGGTGGCCGTGTTGGGCTCGGTGTCGGGGGCAAAGGCCTCATCCCCGGTCAGAGCGTAGGCGAGCTCATCGAGGGTGTACTTCTCGTCCCAGAACACCTTCTTGTACAACTGCAGCGGCTCAGCCTCCCAGCTGAGCAGATTCTTGTCCAAAACCTCGAGTTTCACGCCGATGACACCCTCCACGACGATGTCGAAAGTGCTCGAGAAGACAACGGATGCCGGCGCCGCGCCGACGGTGCCCTCGGCCACCGAGCCCACGGTGAGGGCCGGCTTGATGGTGATACCGAAGTAAACCCCGGCCATGTCGTAGATCATCGCGTCGACCCGCAGGGCAAGAGTGGCGCCGAGGGCGACCTCGAGTTCGCTCTTCCACACGGTGGGGGCGGTCTCGGTGATGTTCTCATTGAACGACCGCAGCTTGCCGTTCTCGAGGCGCACACCGAATTCGCGGGTGATGCGTTCAACGGCCGTGAAGGTCGTGGTGCCGGTCAGCGACAGGGACCAGTCAAACTCAGCGCTCAGGTCGAAGGTGAGCACCCAGGGGATGGGGACAGGAGTCGGAATCACTCCGAGCAGACGCCCCAGCGAAACGTGGGGCAAGTCGCCGGCGGTCACCTGCAGCGGTGTGCCGACCTGGCCCACTCGGCGTTGCTTCTTGCCCGAGCCGTAAGCGACGGCAATTTCGCCATAGGAACTCACCTCGATCGTCTGGGTCTGTTGTTGCTTGACACTCGATTCGAAGTCGGCGAGCACTGTGCGCACGTCGCGGGTCCACTCCCAGAACGGTGCGATCTCAATGGTCAGGGTGGCGTAGCTGACCAGTTCGAAGGCGACACCCAACTCGAGGCTCGCTTCGCCGCTGAACGTGGGTTTATTCGGAGTCGGTGCGGCGCTGGGCGCCGGCGTGGGGCTGGGGCTGGCGGCGGGCTCTGGCACTGACAGCTCGGTGTCGCCGGCCGAGAAGCTCGCATCGGCTCCCTCGGCGGACGCGGTGATGCTCATCTTGAGGTCGTTGCTCTTGCTCTCGTACTCCACCGAGACTTCGGGCTCGGTCGTGACGGAAACGGTGGCGCTGAGGTCGACGACACCGATGCGCTTGGTTTCCGCCAGGTCCGTCGTGGGGAGGCCGGCCGGGTCAGCGGCGGCGGCGTTGTACGACGCCGGCAGCACGACCGGGCGGTTGCCTTCGGTGGAACTACTCGCGGCACCACTGGCAGTGGCCGGCGGCGTGAGGGCCGTGTCGGGAAGCAGAGCCTGCTCGACGACCCGATGATTTACCTGCAGCACGATGTCGCCGAATGCCGCCGGCCGAGTCGTCACGACCACGAGCCCGTCGATGAGTTCCACCGCGATGACCTCGCGCATGATGCCGTCCGGCGTCGCCTCCGACACCCCGGCAACGATGAACTCGCCGACGACCGCCGGAGACAGCCCGGCAAACGAGATCGACGAGGCGGTCAGGTTCGACGCCACGTCCAGGCTCGCCTCCTCGAGCACGACGGTGCGGTTGTTGGCGACCGCCTCAGTTGCAGCCGGTACCTCCACGGTGAACGCGACCTCGTCCTGCCCGGTCTGGCCGGCCCAGTCCGTTACCGTGGCGCTCACCTCGTGGCTGCCGGGGGTCGCTGAGGTCTCGATGCTCCACCGCGGCGGAGTCGTGGTGGTGTCGACGCGAGCACTGCCGATGGAGCGATTACCGAGGCGCACCTCGACGAGCTGCACGCCGGCATCCGCTTGGTCGATCGTGCCGTGAATGACGAAGGTTCCGCCGGCGTCGCCGAGATTGACCGTGCCGTCCTGTGCCGGTTCGGTGATGGTGAGCGTGGGCGGGTTGTCGTTGGCCGGCAGCGCGGTGGGAAAGTAGCCGAGCAGGGTGAGTGAGTCGGCGATCGCGCCGTCGGGCAGGCTGATAGTGCCGCCGGGGCCGGCGATGACCAGACTGGATGCCGCCCCGCGCACCGGCAGGGTCGTCTCACGTCGGTCGTCGGCCAGGCTGTCACCGGCGTCGGCGCTTACGCTACCGGGCGTGGCGCTGGTGACCTCGACGCTATAGAGGGCGGAGCCGACTGACGCCGTGGCGATGCCCTTCGGCAGGGTCGGCGCGAGGCCGTTCGATTCGAGGGCAGTGTCGAGGGCGGTGGTGGCGACTGGAACGAGCCCGCCGACGATCGTGGCGGCGTCGAGCGAGCGGCTCTGGCCGGCAACCCAGCCGGTGACGCTGGCGCGCACGGCGTCGACAGTGCCGCTGAAACTCCACTGGAACAGGCCGGGGTCATCGAGCGGAACGAGAATCAGGGCGTTGCTCCAGGATCCGCGGCTGTGCAGGACCGCCGGGGCGTCATCGGCGCCCGCAGTGGGCAGGCTGAACCGCGCATCGGAACCGAGCAGGGCAACCTGCAACCAGACGGCCGCCACGTCGTCGGTCGGTACCGCGCCGAGGCCCTGCGGGCTCAGCGTGATCGGGGTGTCAAGGGCGGCGAGCGTGCCGCCGAGACCGGCGCTCGTGTCGATCACGAGGCGAGGCTCGATGGCCGCACTCCCGCCCGGTGCAACCGCCGGCTCGCCCTTGCCTGCCACCTGCAGGTAGGCGAACAGTGTGAGGGTGACGGCAACGGCCTGGTCGGCGGTGAGGGTGAACGAGCCCGTGTCGTCGAGCAGTACGAGCTGCGAGGTCGTGCCCGGCGCGTTCGCGCTGAAGCTCACGGTGGGGGTGTCGGTCGGCTGCGAGCCGATGACGATGGCGCCGGGTTCGGTGCCGGGAACGATCTCGAGTTGGAGCAGAACGGAGGTGGTATTTTTCGGGAGGGCGGCATCCGCTCGGTCAATGGAAAACTCGGTCCCGGCATTCGCCACCAGGTCTTCTGACCCGACATCGAACGGTTCGACGGCGTGCCAGCTTCCGGCCGAGCCGGCGTCGTCGAGGCCATCAAGGGTGCCGGCGGCGGCACTGTTTCGGCCGTCCATGAGAAACCAGACCACGCCGATCGCCAGCACCAGGGTGACGACGAGTCCGGCGGCGATCAGGATGAGTGCCGCGCGGCTACGCGGCGTAGGAGCGGCCCCCGAGGCGCTCACTTAGAGTTTTCCCAGTTCGTCGATGCTGCCGAGGACTTCCGGGGTGATGAGCACGAGGTACGAACCGTAATCAGATTCGGCGCTCGTGACTTGCACGGACAGGGTGGTCACGCCGGAGACGAGCCAGCTGAACGCCACCGGAGGCCCCTCGGCGAGCGCGTAGCGGGCGATTTCGGCACCGTCGGCGAGCACCACAACGGTGATGGACTCGTCACTGTACTGGTCGTCTTCGAGGCCGAGCGAGCCGGTAACCTCGGCGACGTGGCCGCCGAGCGTCCAGGTGACCGTCTCGGTGTCTGGGCCGGCCGACACCGTCACCGCGTCGTCGTAGTCCTGGCCGCCGACCGACTGGGTGCTGCCGAAGCTGGTCGATCCCTTGGTCGGATCGATGTCGTCGAGCGAAACACGTGACGCACTGTCGGCGATCACGATGGCGACCGATTCGGGCAGGGCCGATCCGGGCGCCGGAACAATGCTGGTGACCGTGCCGATGACGGCGCCGGGAACATACTGGCGGGTCTGCTCGACCCGGGCGCCCATACCCTGCAGCTCATCGATGATCTCGGCGGCTGGGCGGCCGGCAAAGTCGGGCACAATGGCGGGCGTGGATTCCAGGATCGTCACGCTCGTGGGGTTTTCGGCGCCGAAGACCGGCGTCTGCTGCACGATGACGCCGACCACGCCAGCGGCCGGGCGGGTGGCGACCTCGATGAGTTCGGCCGGCACCCCCGCGTCGACGATGGCCTGCATGGCCCGCTCGGTGTCGAGTCCGCGCACATCGGGCATGATGGCCACGTCGCCCGGTTGGTATTCGGGCAGCGCTACGGTGATCACCTCCGGGCTCGTGCGGGAGACCTCGGCGACCACCAGACGGTTGGCGACGGCCCAACCGGCGAAGACTCCGCCGGCGCCGCTCGCGAGCATGAGTGCCAGAACGGATGCCGCAGCCACGGCGATCCACCAGCGGGCCTTGCGTTCCGGGGGCACCGTTTTGGTCTCTGGAGCGGCCGGCTCGGGAGCCGGATCGGTACTCGTTGGGTCGGGCGCAGCCAGATCTGTTGCAGCCAGATCTGCCGCTGTCACATCGGCGATCCACTGCAGAAGCCCGGGATAGCTCGCGGGGTTGTTCACGATGATCTCCCGCAGTTCCGGATGCTGCTGGGCGAGCTCGGCGAGCCGCTCCGGGCTGCTCTGAGGGTCAGCTGCGAGGTTCTGCAGGGCGATAAGCGTGGGATTCACGGGCTGGCTCCGGGTTGGGGATGAGTGGGGTGCGGTCGCAGGTGTTCGGTGGGGCTAGAGGCCGCGGGCGCGCAGCGCCTGCTGCACGAGCGGGTCGGGCGACTGCGCCAACCAGGTGAGCAGGTCGGGGTAGGTACTCGGGTTGCCCGCTAGTTGCGGCCAGACCTCCGGGTGCTTCTGCGCCAGGTCATAGAGCTCGGCGGCCGAGGTGGCCGGATCGCCGGCCGCGAGGCTGGCCGCGCTGGGAGCTGCGACGGGTGCTGCGGGTGCAACGAAGGCCGCCGGAGTCACGGTTGCGACAGCGGCGGGTGCCTGCACGACCGGCGCCGCGGCATCCGCTTGCGCGGTCGGCGGAACCGGCGGAACAGCCGAAACGGGCGCAACCGGCGGAACCGGCGCATAGCCCGTGTACGTGGCCTGAGCCTGGGCCCGAACCGGTCCGTACTGGGTGAAGTAGCCGCGAACGGCGGCCGGGGCGGTGAGCGAGTAGAACACCAGGGCTGGCAGTCCGAACGCGAGGGCGAGACTCAGCGTCGCCGCGGTCGTGAGGATGATCAGCGAGAAGGAGCTGTACGCCGCGCCATCGAACATCCAGGAATAGAGCTCGCCGACGTTCTCGTCGCTGAGGGTCTGGGCGCGCAGCACGACGAAGACGATACCGAGCACGGTGACGACGCCGGTCAGCCCGAGCACGAGCCACTGGCTGCCGGCCGGGTTCGACCGCAGCGTTGTGCGGGCGATGATGGCCACCACAATGATGATGGAGAGCACGATCGTGGCACCGATGTTCAGACCGGTGGAACCGGTATTGGTACCGCTCCCAATGAGGTTGGCGATGACCAGCAGCAGGCTTAGACCCGCGGCGCTGATGATGAGAATGAGAGTGAGCGAGGCCACGCCGAACCATTTGGCGATCGGTTCGATCGGCACCATCGCCAAACGCAGCGCCGGTGCCGAGGCCAGGCCGAGCAGCCCGGCGAGCAGAATGAGCGGGTAGCCTCCCCAACTGAGCGACTCGATACCGCCCACGGACAGAGCAAAATCGGTGAATGCGTCGATCGTGATGACGGCGACGGCGATGCCGCCGAGCGTGCGGCCGACGGTGAGCCAGATCGCGCTGCCGCGAATGATCCCATAGGTCGGCAGCAGCACGGCGGCGGCGCCGGCCAGCACGGCCACGACCGCGGTGAGCAGCACCACGGCGTTGACCTGAGCGGATGTCGACGCGACCAGTCCGAGAACCAGCGCGCCCAGCACGGTCAATGCCACCACGGCGCCGTACCCAATCACGATGCGGTGCCAGATTCGAGCGATCGGGTGGTAGCCGACGATGCCGACCAGTTCGGCGGAACGGGGCTGGGCGGCGAGGAAGGCGCCGGCCAGTCCGAAGGCAGCCGCGTAGCCGAGCCCGGTCGTTTGATCCTTCGAGAAGGCGTCAACGAGCATGAACCCCAGCACGAGGAGCGCGTATGGGACGTTGACCAACAGTCGGATCAACCAGATCTGGGCGAGCCCGACGCCCGGCCCGAAGACGCCGGCGCGCAGCAGGTAGGTGAGGCTGAGCGAGAACAGCGACAGCAGCGTGATCAGGATGACCTCGATGCGGCCGGTCGCTCCGATCGTTTCGCTCATGTTGTAGGTGTCGGGACTGTTCATCCACGGTAGGGCCAGGGAGATGAGGAGCAACAGCAGTGCTCCGCCGTCGCGCACCCAGTCGGAGGCGGGGATGCCGGCGAACGGGTTCGGTCGGGTCGGTGCTGGGGCGTACTGTGGCGCAGCTTCGGGCGCGGCGTACTGCTGCGGGGCCGCGTACTGCTGCGGGGCCGCGTACTGTGGCGGCGCGACGGGCGCCGCATACTGCGGAACTGCCGGCTGCTGCTGGGGGGCGTTCGGGTCGAAGGTCATCTGAGTCCTCTGTCTTCGTTCTGGTTTCGTGTCACGGTGCTGCGCGGGGGTTACTGGTAGAGCCGGTCGAGTTTGCCGTCTTGGCTGAGTCGCACCAGGTTGTCCACGGCGATGCCGGTCACGTCGGCCACGGTGCGCATGGGGCTGACGAACCATCCGCTTTTCTCCTGCACGGAGAGAACCCGCCAGCTGTCGGCGCCGAGTTCTTTCATCCAGGACGCGTCGTCGAGGCATCCGTCGAACGACGAGTAGCCCGAATCGGTGGTGACGCAGACTCCGTTGAATTCGGTGCGGTATGGCCAGTTGTAGCCGTCGCCCTCGATCACGATGCTGTCGATGTCGAGGCGCGCCGTATTGCCCTCAATTTGCGGGGTCACAGCGAAATCGGTGATCTGCAGGTTGTCGTAGTCGCCGTCACCGTCGGTGGGCATGAGGGCGTCACCGTAGAGGCTGAGAAAGCGACGTTCGGCCTCGGGCAGCACCGCGGCGAGGTCGCCGTAGTCGCCGTTCTCGCCGAACGCGATCACGGCTTCGGCGAATCCTTCGGCAGCGGCGTCGGCGGTGTCGAACGAAGCGACGTCGCCTTCGGCGACCAGGCTGCCTCGGGCGTTCGATCCGCTCTGCAGAATGTTCTCGCCGGTCGTCAGCAGCGGGCTGACGTACCAGGAGCCACCCTCGCGAACGGTGACGATGCTGGCGTCGTGTCCGAGCGAGTCGGCCAGGTCGGCGGCGGTCTGCGTGTACGGCAGCATGTCGTTCAGTTCGTCGATCGACGACTCGCGCAGGTCGGCGATCATCGAATCGGTGTCGCTGTCGTCGTAGCCCCACGACTCCTGCTGCAGGCGCAGCTGCGGCGCGACGACCTCGAGGTAGGCGTCGGTGATCGTTTCAGCATCACCGTTCATGGTCATCTCACCCGCGGTGATAGTGACGACGGCGATGCCCTCTTCGATGTCTTCAGACTCGAGTTCGAGCCCGGTCAGGGTGATGTTGAGGCTGTCGACGACGGTGTTGATGAGCTCCGGCATATCAACCGGGTCGCCGTTCTCGTCGTCCATGGCGATGGTGCCGAGCTGGTCGATCGGAGCCTTGAACGATTCGATCTCAGCGGGAGACAGCGAGCCGTACAGGCTGATCAAGTCCATCTCGGCGGTGCCCTCGAGCAGCTTTTCGACCGCAGCCGTCGGTGAGGATGCCCCGCCCAGCTTCGAGAAGATGGCCCCGTAGGCCCAGATGCCGCCGCCGGCGACCAACAGCACGACGACCCCGATTGAGCCCCAGATCAGCAGTTTCTTGCGCGGGCGCTTGGGCGCTTGGCCCGGCTGGGTCTGGCCAGCCTGAGCCTGACCCGGCTGGGCATAGGGATTCACCAAAGCGGATGCCGCCGGCTCGGTAGCCGGCACGACAACGGCGGGCGCGACTGCGGGCGAAGCGATCACGGGCGCGATCGTGCCGAGCTGGAGCATCCACTCAATCAGGGCCGGGTAACACGACGGATTTCCGGCGATGACGGGGTGCAGCTCGTGGTGGGCGGCAGCGATTTCGGCGAGCCTGGCCTGCGGGGTCGCCGGGTCGGCGGCTTCCCGATAGAGGGGGGAGGTGGAATCTGTCACGAGAGGAATGCTCCTAGATGGTCAGTGCTGGTGGACGGGTACGAAGTGAGGGGGCGGTAGCGGGTAGCGCTTGCCATTACCAGGTGAGAATGGTGAAGACCGTGTACGCGGCGGCTGCGAGAACGACCAGAACGGTGATCGAGATGATCAACGTCAGGGTCACTCGGCGACGGCGACGCTTCGTGACCGCGGTACGCTCGCGAATCTCGGCGGCCGCGTCGGCGAGACGGAGACGGACCAGGTCGGGCTGCACGTCGGCGAGGGGCAGCGGGTTCTTTGGCGGAATGATGGCCGGTGTCGGCCGCGCCGCGTAGCGCACGCTCTCACCGCTCTGCACCTGCGGCGGCTGGTAGCGCCGTTGCAGGGAATCCACGACCGGAGCGTGCAGGGGGGCGGCCGCTCGCCGTCCGCTCAGGAGGGTATCGGCCGCCGTGCTGCCCCGGGAGGAACGCACGGTGGCCTCGTCGTCCGGGCCATTAGTCGGGTCATCAGTCGGGTCGGCCGCACCTGGTGCCTTCGTACGGGCCCGTCGCAGCACACGGCGGGTGTGTTCATCACTGCCGCGTTGCACGATGCGGGTGTGATCGTCCATCGTGCGCGAAACGATAATGGTGTCGTCGATGTCGGTGTCATCGGTGTCGGTGTCGTCGATGTCGGGCAGGTCTGCCACCGGTTCCGGGGGTGGCGCGCTCGGGTCAGCGGGCTGCATTGCGGGCCACTCGTTGCACCGGTCGGGTGTCTTCGGTGCGGGTATCGATGGTGTCGGAGTGGTCGTCGCCGATCGCGACGCCGTGCCAGGAGCTGACCCCGCCGGCGATGACATCGATCACGATCACCGAAACGTTGTCGCGGCCGCCGTGCTCGAGGGCCCCGGCGAGCAGCGCGTCGGCCGTCTGCTGGGTGCTGCCGCCGAGGGTCAGACCGGCCTTGATCGCTTCGTCGGAGAGCTCGCCGCTGAGGCCATCGGAGCACACCAGCAGTCGTTCGCCGGTCACGACCGGTCGCAGCCAGTAGTCGGCGCTGCTGTTGTCGGCACCCATCGCGCGGGTGATGACGTTTTTGCGGGCGAAGCTGGCGACATCCGCTTTGAGCAGTGACCCTTCCTCGATAAGTTCCTGGGCGAGGGAATGGTCGACGGTGAGCTGCTGAAAGTCGCCGCCGTGCAGGCGGTAGACGCGCGAGTCGCCGACGTTCACGATGAGCCAGTGTGGGGCATCTTCGTGGTCGATGAGCACCAGGCCGGTGAGAGTACTACCCGCGCCGCGCCCGGTCGAATCCGACACGGCGCGCACGCTGGTGTGGGCGCGCTCGACCGCGGCCACCACGTCACCGGCCGCAACATCGGTGCGGCCGACGCAGCCCCGGAACTCGGCGATCACGGCGGAGCTGGCCCGCTGGCCGGCCTCCAGCCCGCCCATGCCGTCTGCGACGATGAACACCGGTTGGGACGCCAGCAGCGAGTCTTCATTCTCGTGCCGTTTGCGGCCGACATCGGTGCGCGAGCCGCACTGCAGCGACACCCCGGCACTGGTCGCTCGCTGTTCGGCGAGGTGCGTCATGACTCAGGCCTCCAGGTAGATGCGCGCCGCGAGCTCCCCCAGCAGGAACCGATCGGTCAGGGGCGCGCTCGCACCCGCATCGAGTTCATTCTCCAGTCCGCCCCCATCAATGAGCACGACGCCGTTGGTCGAGTGCAGGTCGCTGATACCCCAGGCACCTTCGACAAAGTCCAGGCGGGCGTGCGTCTTCGACACCGTCTTGCCGGGGTCGTGCAGCGGAACCAACTGTGCGTCGGTGTGTGCGCCGCCACGTGCGGGGTTGCGCCCGAGCAGCACGACCGGTTTGGTGAGCGACACTTTGAGACCGTGCTCAGTTTCGAGCGTCCACGGCTTCATGCGGCGCGCCACGATCATCGTTTCGTCGAGGTCGTCGCCGGCTTCGTCGTCGACTTCAGCGGCGACTGGCGCGGGAAGTGCGGCGGGGACCGCTGCGACGGCTACCCCGGCGGCGATCTCGGCGGCGGCTGCGGCGAGCTCGCCGGGCAAGGCCATGGGGAGTTCCGCGGTCCTTGGCCCACTAGCCGCAGCAGCGACTGGTGCGGCGCTCACCTGAACGACCGGCGCCGGCGGAGCCCACGGGTTGGCCGGTGCGGCGGCCGCAACGGGCGGTGCCGCAACAACCGGCGGCGCCGGCGGGGCAGAGGCTACCGGCGGTGCCGGCGGTGCCGAAGTTACCGGCGGTGCCGGCGGTGCCGAAGTTACCGGTGGTGCCGGCGGGGCCGGCAATACCGGCGGGGCGGGTGGGGCTGGCGGGGCTGGAACAACGGCCGGAGCCGACAGCACCGGCACAGCAGGCGGGGCAGGCGGAGCAGGCGGGGCGGAGAATGCCGGCGGCGCCGGCGGTGCGCTCACGTAGAACGGCGGCGGGCTGGTCGGCAGACCGTGCGGCGCTGCTGGTGCCGGCTGGGCCGGCGGGGCCGGCGGGGCCGGCGGGGCCGGCGGGGCGGTCGCCAAAAACGCTGCGGGCGGGGCGGGTGGCAGTGGTGGTCCGGCAAACTGAGCCGCCGGTGCAGGGGGCGCCGGCGGCATGGATGCCAGCGGCATCGAAGGTGCAGCGTTGTGGCCGACCGGCGTGGGAACGGCCGGCTGTGCCGGCGCCAGTGACAGCAGAGTCACGGGGGCGAACGGTACGTATCCGGTCGCGGCTATGCCCGGCATCCAGCCGGTGTCGACCGACTTTCCGAACCCCAGCACGCCGGCCCAGATGGGAAAGGAGATCAGGTAGAGCAGGGTGAACCCGCCGCCGCGCCCCAGACGTCGGTTGACGTTGTTGACCGCCATGATGAACACGACGAGGGCTACCAGGTTCGCGGCCGGAATGAACATGCCAATCACCCACAGGGCCGAATACCGACCGAGCTCAAGCAGGGTGATGGTGTTGACGATCGGCACCCAGGCCTTCCAAGCCTGCTCGCCGAGTTTCAGAAAGACCTTGCCGAGGGCGATCGACGAGAACACATACAGGCCGAGGCCGAGTAGCACGGCCACCACAACTACGGCGATCGCCGCTCCAGATGATTCATCCATTTATGCTTCACGGCCGCTGATCGGCGGCCGCTCCCCCAATCTGCTGGTGTCGCGCCGGTTCGGGCGAACGGTGATGACGTCGTATCGAGCTGAGCGTCGGCGAAAAGTGAACAAGTGGCGGGCATCCGCCAGTCGAGAGAAGGAGCGCAGCGAGATGGCTGCGCGCAGGCGTTGCCGCCGGGTTCCACTGGCAGCGAGGCCGGCGCGTTCGGCCGTGACGAGCGCCCAGAAGGCGTCGCTCTCGTCGACCTGAGGTGACACCGGCCCGAAGACAGCCCTGTCGGCGAGGGTCGCAAGCTGGGCACCGCCCGCCGATTCGTAGTATGAGGCGGTCTCGACCCGGGTCATGCTGCCCTGGTCGCTGAAACCGCGGTCGACGACGGCGTCGATGTATTCGTCCCAGCCGCCCGCGAACCTGGCCGATACGTCGGCCGCGCGGGCCCGGTCACGTCGACGCTTGAATTTGGCACCGAGAATGACCAGGAACGGGGTGCTGATCGCGAGCAGCGCGGCCAGGCTGATGCCGCCGACCTTCAGGATCGCGAACAGCCAGGCCAGATCGGTGCCGGTGACCGTGTCCTGCTCCGGCTGGTCTTCACCGTTGGTCGGGTTCGCCTCGGGCGCGCGCTGCTCGGTTGCACCTTCGGCGATGACCTCGGTGTTGTATTGCGGGTCGCGGGTCGTGTCGTCGATGGGTGACAGCGGGTTCTGAAACTGCGGGGTCGCGTCCAGGGTGATCCAGCCGCCGTCGCCGCTGGCCACTTCGACCCAGGCCGCGAGGTTCTGGCCCGAGCAGACTCCGCCCCGGCACGCCCCGGGTGCGCCCGAATCAGCGCCGGATCCCAGGGTGAATCCGAGCACCACGCGGGACTCAAAGCCGAGGTGACGAGCGAGCAGTGCGGTAGCGACGGCGAACTGTTCGTCGTCGCCGATAGCTGCCACAAGCTGGGAATTCTCGGTGGCGGTCGTGCTGTTCTGCTTCTCCAGCAGCGCGGTGAAGAGAGCGTCGATGCGGGCGACCGAGTGCCCGGACAAGCTCGGCGAGAACTGGTAGTCGCCGAGGTCAGCGGTCCAGGAGTCCACCGCCGGCTCGGTCAGGGAGTGACTGAGGTAGCCGCGCTCGCGCAGGCGGGTGACGAGTTCGGCCAAGCCGGTGCCATCGCGTGTGACGGCCTGGGCGTCGACCCAGTCGACCAGGCTCTGCGGAATGAGCGTTTCATCGATCGCGTCACCGGCCGGGCTGGCGAGAGAGGCGAGGTCCGTCGCATCCGCTTGCGAGTCGGAGACGATCGTGTAGCGGTCGCCGCGCTCGAGGGCTTTGAGTTGAATTCCGGATGCCGTACCCGCGTTGTAGAAAAAGCCGTCGCTCAGGTCAGCCGCGCGATCACCGGCAAAGCGGATGCTCGACAGCGCGCCAGCCCCCGGCATCCAGACGCCGCTGTAGCCGGCAATGTCGAACCGGGTCGTGACGCTGTCCGCGCTCGCCCCGCGCGCGTGCGGCACCCGGGCGAAGGCGGTGGCCTGGTCGCTCTCGCCCGCGGCGGGGTCGACGACCCGAAAGACTTCTCCGTCGTAGTAGCTGAGCACGGCGAGGCGCACGCGGGAGTCGGTACCGTCGTCGATGGCCGGGCCGGATACCGTGAACAGCTCGGCGTCGTACTGCTCGGCGCTGAAATAGCTGCGGTACTGGCTGAGCGGGCTGACGTATTCGCGCAGTTCAACGGCCGGGTCGATGCTGCTGCGGAGCACCTCACGGGTCGGCGTCGCGGCAACGGCCGACAGCCCGCCGAGGGTGACGCCGATGGCGAGAACGAGCACCCCGCCGGCGAGAATGGCCCGGCGCAGGCGACCGCCGAGGCCGCCGGGAGTGCGCCGCACCCCGGTGGTGCGGGCAGCCAGGTCGAGTGCCTCGCTGCGGGCGAGGTGGGTGCGCCAGGCCAGAAAGCCGAAGGCCAGCAGCAGGGCGGCCAGGCCGATCAGGCTTTCGCGTGGTGCCGGCAAACTCACACTAAAAAAAGTCAGCGGAACGCTCACGGCACTCGATCCGAAGACGAGGCCGAACAGTTGCACGGCAAAGATCAGCGGCACGGCCAGGGCCATGAGCCGGCCGCCGCGCCAGGCCAGCGAGAGTGCCACGGTGGTGCCGCCGAGAAACAGCAGAAAGGCGGGGGCGAGCAGCGACTGATAGGAGCCGACCGGCAGTTGGATGGTGACGAGTTCTTTCCAGCTGAAGACCGTCGCGGTCACCAGGTCGAGCAGCCCGCCGACGGCGTTCGGCACACTCGTGAAGGCGGTCGGCACCGCGAGCGGTACGCCGAGCAGCAGGTAAGCGCCCAGCACGGTCAGCAGCACGGTGAACCAGCTCCAGCCTCGACGGGCGCCGAGCCAGGCCAGAGCCAGGCCGGTGAGAATCGCTCCGGCCGCCATGATCAGGTAGCTCACGTCCTGGTAGATCGGCCAGGCCGCCCACACGGCAACGAGCATCATCGCCACGATGAACACGGCGTTGATCACCCGGGCACGCCGGCGTGGGACCGGCCCACGGCGCGGGCGGGTGGTCGGCACGGCACCGGTCGCAGGTCGCATGGGCTGAACTTCGGGCGCGCTCATGCTGCTCGTCGACTCAGCAGGGATCGCAGGTCGTCGAGCACACCGATGGTCAGCACGCTGGTGCCGGCCAGGTCACGAAAGCTCGGCTGTTCGTTGGGGTTGCAGAATACGGCGACGACCTGCACGTTGCCGGCAAATTTGAGGGTGAGAGCCTGCAGACGCCGAGCGGTCATCGCCGAACCGCAAATCACGAAGGCGATGGAGATGTCGGGCACCACCTGCGCGGCGAGCACGCAGACGTCTTCGACGTGCATCGCGTGCGAGCTGGTTTCGATGGCGGTGAGGTCGTCGAGCAGGGTGCGCGTCGACACGACGCTCAGGCTGCGTACCGAACGGATGCTCTTCCGCACGATATCGGGGATTTCCTCGCTCGCTACGACGGCCAAATCGCGGCCGTCGCGAATGGCGCGCACGCCGAGCGAACCGGCGGCGCTGACCGCCATCTCGAACTCGTCCTCCGACGCGTATTCGGCATCGTTGAGGCTCAAGACGATGGCCAGGCGGGAGCGCCGGCTTTCTTCGAACTGGCGCACCATGAGCTTGCCGGTCTTCGCGGTGGATTTCCAGTGAATGTGCCGCTGCCCGTCACCCGGCGCGTACTCGCGAATGGCGTGAAAGGAGATGTCGGAGTCGACGATGTCACTCGTGGGGTTGCCCTCGAGGTCGCGCACGAACCCGGCGCTCGTGCTCGGAATCGACACGGTCACCGGATGCACGAACAGGCGGTTGACGTCGGCCCAGGCCACTTCACGGCCGAGCACACCGAGCGGGTCGCTGCGCACGGTCGTGACCGGGCCCACGTCAATCACACCGCGACGGTAGGCCGGCACGCGAACGTGCTCTTCGTGAACCTGGCCGCTGCGGAGGAGCGGCACGTAGACATCCGCCAGGCCTTTGCCAATGGGAACGTCGACGCGACCCGGCAGCTCGAGCCGTTTGGACACGTTGGTGACGGTGAGGGTACCCAAAACCTCGGAGCCGGCCACCACCCGGTCGACCGGCAGCACGAAGTCGACGCTGTAGGCGCGGCCGCCGGCCAGAAAGGGCAGGGAGATGAGAATGAGGGCGACCGCCACACAGCCGGTGACGATCAGTTCGGTCCAGCCGAAAACGAGGCCGAGCGGCAGCAGCACGATCGCCGTGGCGACGACGACCCAGCCGGCCGGCGTGACCGTTTCGCCCACCCATTCGACGGATACCCGCGCACCGTTTCGCACAATTCGCGAAACCCGCATCCAGAGCACGACGGCGCCCACGAGGGTCAACGCTGTTGACTGGTTCGTGCGCGTGGTGCTGTACCGGGTGTGCGTTGCAGACCTGGTCTGGGTGCTGGTTCGCGCCAGATTTGAGGTCTGGGAGCGCCGCGATTCGGTGTGGAAACTCACGCCAGGTCACTCCGACTGGGCGGTACGACGTCGAGCAGAATCTGGCCGATGACGGCGCTCGCCGTGACGCCGTCGAACTCGGCCTCCGGGTCGAGCACCATGCGGTGCGCGAGCACCTGGTCGGCGAGGGCCTTGACGTCGTCGGGGGTCACGAAGGTGCGGCCGTGGGCGACGGCCCAGGTTTTGGCGGCCTTGGTGAGGGCGCGTGCGCCACGCACGCTGACGCCCATGCGCACCTGGCGGGCATCCCGGGTGGCCTCGACCAACCGAACGATGTAGTCGTAGACCAGGGGGTTCACGAACACTCCGCGGGCGATGTCGCTCATGCTCACGAGCGCCTGCGGGGTGATCACCGGGGCGAGTTCGTGGCGCACGTCGGCGGTGCCCTCGAGAATGCGAATGGTCGAGGCGAGGTCGGGGTAGCCGAGCGACGCCTTCATCATGAACCGGTCGAGCTGCGCTTCGGGCAGCCGGTAGGTGCCGGCCTGCTCGATCGGGTTCTGGGTGGCGATCACGAGGAACGGCACACCGGTTGAGCGGGTGACGCCGTCGATGGTCACGTTGCCCTCTTCCATCGCTTCGAGCAGCGCGGACTGGGTCTTCGGGCTGGCGCGGTTGATCTCGTCGGCGAGCACGACGTTGGCGAAGATCGGTCCGCTGTGAAACTCGAACTCGCCGGTCTTCTGGTCGTAGACGGTGATGCCGGTGACGTCGCCGGGCAGCAGGTCCGGGGTGAACTGGATGCGCGTGGAGACTCCCTGCACGGTCTGCGACATGGCGCGGGCGAGCGAGGTCTTGCCGGTACCCGGGTAGTCCTCGAGCAGCAGGTGGCCCTCGCTGACCATCGCGGTGAAAGCGAGTTCGATCACGTGGCGCTTGCCGAGAACGACCTGCTCCACATTGTCGACCATCATCGCGAAGGTCGCGGAAAACCAGTCTGACTGCTCCGTGGTGATTGTCATGTGTGTGGCTCTTTCAGTGGGGCGAGATTTAGGTGGTGGGCGCAGAACAGCCGGTGG
This sequence comes from Cryobacterium sp. TMT1-2-2, assembly GCF_004403505.1. NCBI lineage: Bacteria > Bacillati > Actinomycetota > Actinomycetes > Micrococcales > Microbacteriaceae > Cryobacterium > Cryobacterium sp. TMT1-2-2. Next base: position 18,545 of record NZ_SOGS01000023.1, read on the forward strand.
CGGTTGTCTGGGTGACAGCGGAGACAGGGGCGAGGCCGGATGTCTGCGCGGCCGTCCATGTGATGGTCCAGGTCACGTTCCTGGTTTGTTCCGCGTCACCCGGAACGACGGCGGTGTTGCGGTACTCCCACATCCGGCCACCATTCGGGTTGGGCACGTCAAACTCGGCACGGGTGACGACGGCCGTCGCGAGACCGGCAGCGGTCGCATCGACGGCGACCTCCAGTGTGCGGCCAATCAGGCATCCCGCGGTGGTAAGGCCGGTGACGGCGTATTCGACCTGCCAGGCGCGGTCGGAATCCGCTGCCGTCACCGTCGACCAGTCGCTGCACAGGGTGTCGTCGTTGCTGGTGCAGTAGCGCGCTGTGATTCCCGGGTTAGCGCCGAAGACGCTCGAGCCGGCGACCTCGTCGTATCCGTCGAAGTCGACCACGAAATCATTGGGCACTGTGGCCGACGAGGTAGGCGTCGTGAGCAGGTACTTTCCATTGGCCGGCGTCGCCATACCGTAGGTGTACGAGCCGTCGCCCGGAGCGGAGGGCTTCACCCACGTTGTGACGGAGCCCGCGCTGCCCACCGCCTCGCCGTATCCGTTGGAATAGCAGACCGTCACGTAGTACCTGGTGTGCTTGGTAAGGCCACCGATGGTGGAATCCTTCGAGGTGAGATTTCCCGCCGAGGTGATTCCCGCCACGGTGAACGTGCAGACGGCGTCCGGTGTGGTGGATGCCACATACAGAATATGTTCGGTCTCGGCGCTGTAGTTCTTATCGGGATTGGTACCCGAAACCGTGATCGCGGTGTTCTCCGAGGTCAGCGTGCCAGCCGTGATCGAGGGAGCTCCGGCCACGATCACCGTTTGCTTGACCGACAGATCAGTGGGTCCGCTTCCGGCCGGCCGGTCGTACTTACTCAGCGGGGTGACGGTGATGGTCTGCTCGCCGACGGGCAGCGTGCGCGTGAATTCCGTCGTTCCAACACCGGGAACAGCAACGGTTTCTTCCGTGCCGTTGACGCTGTACCGGTTGGTGGACGGATCGTCGTTCTTGATCTTCACGGTCACTACGCCCTGCGCCGTCGTCGTGCGACCGTCGAAGACCGGCTCGGCCGTGAGCTCGCCCATGCCCGGAGTGTCATAAGACCAGGCCGTCACGCTCACCACGGTGCGCGATTCCCCGACCGCATTGAAGGCTTTGGCCTCGTAGTCAGCTTTGTCACCGTTCGCCGACGTCGTGATGTTGCCGCAGTCGCCCGACGTGTCGCACCTCGCCACCGAAGCGCCGTTGCGGTACAGGTTGAAGCCTTCGAGGGCCGGGTAGGCCGCGTTAGCGCCGCCGGGGCTCACCGAGAGAGTCACCGACCGGTCGTCGTAGGCGATTTGGGCCACGGCGTTCGGCGCTTTCGGGTAGCCCTGCAGGTCAACCGTGATCGACCCATTGCGGGTGCCGGCGCTGAGCTTGCCCTGCGCGTCGCGCACCACAAAACTCGCCTCGCAGACACCGCCGGCGGTGTCGCCCGACCAGCTGGCTCGAACATTCTTGGAATTCTCGACCGAGAACGACACCCCAACGCAGGTGCTCGGGGCGGTGACCGAGACCAATTCAAGCGGTGTTCCGCGGTACAAGTTGACCTCGCCGGGGGTGCCGACGACGGCAATCGAGCAGCTCGATCCCGACGACTGGGTGCAGGTCGTCGCGACGGTGCCGCCCTTGGGCAGTTCGCTCGGTGCCGGGCCCACCTTGAGCGCGAGCACCGCCGGAATCGCCTCGCGGTGGCTCGACAGGCTCACGGTGACCGCCGCCTCCCGGCCGGCCACGGCGTTGTCGGCGACAGAGATCGTGAGAATCGAGCCGTCCTGCGTGACGGTGAACTGATCGGAGGAGAACTCGATCGCAAAGGTCAGCGCCGGCACGTCGCCCTTGCCCTGCCACTCGACCATGTGGCTGAGGTCGTAGCGAACGGCGTCGGCTCCCGGGCTCTCGGTCAGCGCGGCCGGGCGCAGTTCCGGCTGGGGGTCGAGCGGCTCGACCACGATGGGTACTACCAGCTGCGTGTAGTCCTCCTGTCCATCGATGCGTGCCGGCACCGTGCAGGAGTCGGTCCAGGGCGCATCGGAACCGGCCGTGTAGGTGACCGTCGTGCCGGAGTCGAAGGTGCAGGCCGCCTTGCCGCGCTCCCCCGACGAACGGATGCCCGTGCGCTGCAGTTCCAGCGTGGTCCCGGCGGGAATCGACACGAGGCTCGTCAGATCAAAACTGACCGAGGCATCTTCCCGCACGTTTTGGTCGACGTTCCCCTTCTTGAGCGCGATGATGATCGCATCCTTGGCCGGAATGCGCAGGAACCCATAGGTGGTCACTAGGGCGCCCTGAAAATTCGGGCCGGTCAGGGCGAACGGCGCGAGTAGTCCCTCGTCGGGGACGTCGCCGCGGATCTTCCAGCCCGACACGTCAAGGCCGGGGTGGTTTCCCCACAGGGTCAGGGTGAGATCGGAGACATCCCCGGAGTTCCAGGACACCTTGTCGGTGACCACGTCGATGCCCTTGGGAAACCCGTCTCGTTCGTCGAGGGTCAGGGTGGTATCGATCACGACCGGGTAATCGGGAACCGAGGTGCGCACCACCTTGACCACGATGAGTCCCTGGCCGACGTCGTCGTTGGCGTTGGTCACCGAGTAGACGAAGGTGAGCAGGCCCGGCTCGTCGCTGGCCGTGAACACCACGCGCGCGTCGGTGACGGAGTCGATGCGCCCAGCCAGCGCGTCGTACTCAGCGGTGCCAGCCGCGGCGTCGGGGGTGACCTGGCTCAGGGTGAGGCTGCCGCCGCCGGGTTCGATGTCGTTGGCGGCGGGAAAAACGACGACCTGGTTGTCGGGCCCGGCCTGCACCTCGACGTAGTCGCTGAAGGTGATCGGGCTCGGATTGGAGCGCTGGTCGAGTACGCCGATGCGCACGAGGGCGACGCCGGTGGTTCCGGCGGTGTCGCGTACGCGGTACTGAAATTCGATGGCGCCGTGATAGTCGCGGGGGCTGGAATAGACGATGGCGTCGCCGGTGGCGTTGAGCGAGGCCGTTCCGCGGGCCGGCTGGGTGAGCACCCGGTCGAGCACGACGGTGTCACCGTCGGGGTCGGTACCGAAGCTATCAAAGGGAATCTCGATGGTCTCGCCCGACAGCACCCGACCGTAGAGGGTGTGCGGCTGGGGCGCCGTGTTCTCGCCGTCGGCGAGCACCTCGACCGAGACCACGGCCGAGTCGATGAGTTCCGGCGAGCCGGCGGTGTAGACGCTGTAGGCCACCTCGTAGCTGCCCGGTTCGTCGGGGGCGAGGTAGCGCAGCTCGGCGCCGGCCGCGAAAGCGAGGCCACGGTCACTGCGGTTCTGCACCGATTCGGCGTTGAGCATCACGATGTTGCCGTCGGGGGCCACATCGTTGGCGAGCACCGGGATGTCGATCTGGGCGCCAACGCGCACCGAGACGCTGTCGTTCATGGCGATCGGCGTCTGCGGAACGGATGCCGGAAGCAGGTAGACGGTGGCCTCACCGCGCACGGTGTACAGCGGGTTTTCGGTGCCGTCCGACACCGTGTAACGCACGGTGCCGAGCTTGCCCGGTCGTTCGTCAGCGGTGGAACCGCGTACGCGCAAAATGTTCTGCCCGACGACATCGACGCTGAGCGAGGCCCCGAAGACGGTTTCGGGAATGGCCTCGCCGAGCAGCAGCACCCGGCCGGCCGGGTTGGAGACGGCGGTGAAGACGTCAACGCTGGTGTCGGCCTTGGGCCGCACGAAAACGGTCACGGGGGAGGTCGTGAGTGCCTGGGCATCCGCTGAAACCACCGAAATGCGCGCGAGCGTGACGACCTCGCTCACGTCGTCGGCGATGGTGAGACTGACGGTGTAGTTACCGACGACGGTCGCGGAAAAGTCGAAGGCAGTACCGTTCGCCGTGATGCTCACGGCCCCGCCCTCGGTGCTCGACGGTGTCGTCGCCGACGTGATGCGGTACAGCCCGGCGGCGCCCGAAATGTACTCGGCGGGGTTCACCGTGAGGCGCTCGTTCACCGCGGCGAGCAGTGCGAACGGTTCAACGGTGAGCCGTGGCGTGGGCGTGACCACGATCGTGAGCACCTTCTCGGTCGAAGCGCCGTGAATGTCCGAGACGCGCACCAGAATCGTGGCCGACTGGGCGGCCTGTTCGGCCGCGTTCGGGTGCTTGTAGACGAGCACGCCGGCCGGCGTCACGCTGACCGAGCCGATAGCGGTGGTGTTCAGAGCGGATGCGACGAAGATCGGATCGCCGTCGGGATCGACCCAGCCGGGCAGCACCGGAATGGTCACGGTGCCGCCGGGCTGTACCTCGGGGCTCGGCCAGTCCTGCAGGCAGCCGTCGGTGCCGCACCAGACCGGGGCAGAATTGATCTCGTCGCCGTGCACGGTGAGGGTGACCGTCGTCGATGCGGAGTCGAGGCCGTCGGCGCGCGATCCGTCGGTGATGGCGTAGTTGAACGTTGCAGAGCCGCGAGCGCCGGGAGCCACCTGCACGGCGAGAGCCTGGTTCTGATCGGTGACGGTGACGGTGCCGAAATCGGGGTCGAGGCCGGTGACCGAGGCGGGCACGACGCTCAGCACGTCGTCGTTGGCGTCGTGGTCGTTGAGCAGTACCGGCAGCGTGACCAGCTGGTCGATGCGCACACCGAAGGCGTCGGGCACGGCAATGGGGGCTTTGGGTTCAACGACCTCTGAAGCTTCCTCCACGTTGTCCTGGCGCTGCGGTTCTTCGGCGGCGGCGAGGGTCCAGTCCTGGGAACTGGCGACCAGGGCGCCGCCCGGAACGGTCCACACCCATCCGCTCCGGGTGTCATTGAGAATCATGAGCGATTCGTTGGCGCGAAAGGCGGGGGCGGCGTCGCCGGTCGGAGTTGCTGCGCCGTAGCTGAGGGCGGATTCGCCGTCGCTCTCGCTGAACAGGGTGCCGCCGACCCCGGAGGCGGGCAGCCAGGCGGCGTAGCGTTCTCCTTTAAAAGGGGTCGGCGCGGCGGGGGCGCCGAGCACGGTTTCATTGTTGCCGACCAGTTCGGTGCGGGCCCCGTCGGCGAGCGCGAAGGAGACCAGGCCGGTCTGGTCGGCGACGAGCACGTCGTCGGCGGTGGTGCTCGGGCGTTGCAGCACGGCCAGTTCGCTGAGGTTGGTCGGGGTCGGAGCGTTCTGCCCGGCCAGCCACAGTTCGTCGCCGACCACGCTGAGCAGCGCCCAGCTGTCGCCGACAACGCTCAGTTGGCTTCCGGGCTCGGCCGGGCCGTCGGTCACGTCGTCACTATTGCTAATCTTGTCGTCGACGATGGAATAGCGCAGCACGCTTGCGGCCTCGCTGGAGTAGCTGTAGAGCACCCCGTCCGGTGTGATCGCGATGGCGTCGGAGCGGTAGACGCGCGGGGTGTCGCCCTCGGCTACCTCGTCGTCGGCGTAGGGATTGACCGCGCGCGGTGCTTCCGCGGCGCCCACGGTTCCGGCGAAGACCGTTCCGGCGCTCGTGAGATAACCGACCCAGGAACCCGACGACACGATGGTTCGGGTGCCGGCCGGCGTGCTGTCGTAGTCGCTGGCGTCGTCACCGAGGTCGATCGGTGCCGCGAGGCTCACGTCGACGACCTTCTCGTTGTTCTGCGCGTAGAGCAGCACGGTGGAATCGGTTTGCACCAGTTCGCTCGGCGCCGGCACGGTTTTCACGGTGTCGAGTTCGCCGAGGTCGGTGTTGACGCGGGCGTACCGGTTGCCGTCGCCGCTCTGCAAAGCCCAGATCGAACTCGCGTTCACCGGCGTCTGCTTCACGTCGAAACCATCGACGACGATCGCCACGGTGGCCAACAGCGCGCCGATCGCGCACACAGCGGCAATGCGGATGACGCCGAGACGAGCCGTTGACAGCACGGGCAGGCGGCGGCGAGTCCGTTTGCCGGCCATCAGAGCAGCCCGGTGATCACGAGCACGCCCACGGTGGCGCCGATCCCGACGATGACAGCGCTGGACAGGAGCAGGCTCAGTGTGAGCGGGGTGAATCGGGTGCGAGCCGTGTCGCTCGAGTCCGGCAGGGTGCCCTCGCGGGTCTGCGAGGCGGGGCGGCGGGTACTGCGCCGCGGGCCGGGGCGCAGGGTGGGAATAGAGACATTCGAGATGATAGCGCCACGCGATTCGTGGTTATCAAAATCCACCGGCGCACCAGCGGATGCCCAGGCCTCGTCGGCGACCTCCAGCGCGGTGAGGGGCAGGCCGAGGTCGCGTTCCACCCGCTGCAGGTCGTAGGCACACTCGAGCATGCTCCCCTGGCGGGCTGCCGGGTCGCGACTCATCATGCGGGCGAGGGCGCTTTCAAAGGAGGCGGAAACATCCGCTCGCCCGATGCTGGTGTATTTGGCGCGGCCAATGCGCTGTTTCAGCTGTACCCGCGACCCATTGGAACCGGCTGGCAGTTCGAACGGCGCCCGTTCGGCCAGAAGCGAATACATCGTGGCACCGAACGACCAGACCTCGGTGGCGATCGTACCGGTGGTGCGTTCGTCGACGATCTCCGGAGCGCTCCACGGCAGCGACATGGCGAACAGCTCGTCGCGGGCACCGCCGGCCAGCGACGCGGCGATGCCGAAGTCACCGAGCACCGGGCCGCCGAAGGTCGTGGTGAGAATATTGGACGGTTTGATGTCGCGGTGCAGCACCTTGGAACGGTGCGCTGTCTCGAGGGCGCAGGCAATTCGCACGGCGATATTGAGCACGGTGGCTACGGGCAGCGGCTGGGTACGCTCCCGGGACGAATAGGAGCCGGGGCAGAATTCCATAACCAGGTAGGGGCGGCCATCGGCCGAGATGCTCGCGTTGTAGACGGTGAGAATGGACGGATGCGAGCTGAGGCGCGCCATGACGTCCGCTTCGGCATTGAAGGAACGCAGTACGTCGGCGTCGACGATGTCCTGCAGCAGCACTTTGACCGCCACGGACCGGCGGGGCATGTTCTGTTCGAACAGAAAAACGTCGGCAAATCCACCGGTGCCGAGGGGGCGCACGTAGGTGTAGCCCGACAAAATGGGCGGAGCAGAAGGAAGTCGCCTGCCCATCGCTCCCCCGACCTGCATTGTTTCTGTCTTGCATCTTTGTCTTCACTCGCAAAGACGCAGCTGGTCTCAGATCCAATCTTAACGGCGACACTCGACCCCGCCACACACTGGGGCAAATGGTACACCCCCAAAATGGGGGTGCCTAGCTAAGTAGTCGTGCGCGTCACTGGGAATAGACGGTCTTGGCAAGTGACCTGCCGCGGATATCTCTGACAGTGGGCCCTCTTAAAATGAGGGATCACTGAAAGTAGAGATCAGCATGACCGCCGCGCGGAGAAAATTTACCCAGGAGTTCAAGGACGAGCTGTGTCGCGAGGTGATCAATACCGCGAAGCCGATCAAGGACGTCGCCACCGCATATGGCGTCGGCCCGGAGACGCTCCGGAACTGGCTTAACAAATACCGTGAGGTCAACGGCGGCACCGAAGCCGACCTGACGGTCTCGGAGCGGGCCCGTTTGAAGGAACTCGAGCGGGAAGTTCACGAGCTGCGGGCGGAGACCGCTTTCTTGAAAAAAGCCAGCGCTTACTTCGCGCGGGAGCAGCGGTAGTGAGCAAGTACGAGTACATCGACTCCCAAAGATCTGAGCTCACCAACCAGAATTCGGTGGTGAAAATGTGCCTCTGGCTGGCCGTCTCCACGTCCGGGTTTCACCACTGGGCGATCCGTCCGCAGTCCGCGACCGCGGCTCGCCGAGAGGCCCTGCTCGCCCGGATTCAACACTTCTTCGAGGAGTCCGACGGCACGTACGGGTACCGCCGAATCCACGCCGATCTCGCCGCGGAGCAGACCGAGTGCTCGCCCGAGCTGGTGCGGCAACTCATGCGCCAGATCGGCCTCGTGGCCTGCCAACCACGGCCCTTCCGCATCACGACCGAAGCCGATGCGAAGGCGGCCGCGAGCATGCCCGACCTCGTTAAGCGCGACTTCACCGCCGACCGTCCCGGAGTGAAGTTCGTCGGCGATATTACCTACATCCACACTTGGCAGGGGTTCATCTATCTGGCCACCGTCATCGACTGCTATTCGAAGAAGGTCGTCGGCTGGTCCATCGCCGATCACATGCGCACCGAGCTCGTCGCCGACGCCCTCCGCAACGCTGCTGCAACGCTGCTGCAACGACCCTGATCGAGCCTCACGCGATCTGGCACTCCGACCGCGGCAGCGTTTACACGTCGGCTCACTTTCGGGCTCTCGTGACCGGCCTGGGGATGCGCTCCCCCATGGGCCGCACCGGCGTGTGCTGGGACTGTGACACGATCAGCTCATCAGGCTTGGTCGCGGCTTGACCCGTGTTGGGATTGACCGCCGCTCAACCGTGGCGTGTCCTTGTGTTGATCTGTCGACCTCGGCCCAGTCTGGAGCAGGGTTCCGCCTGCTAAGCCATGTCCCAATAGGGGCCTTGCCCGGGTGTTCCCTGCCCGTGTGTATCGTCACAGTCCTGACTGACTTTCTTCGCGGAACCGCCTTCGATAGAACAGCGAATGAAAGGCCAACTCAATGCCCGCCCCCGTTTTAAAGCGCCCTCGCAAACCTCATGGGGTATTCCACGGCGAAGGAGTAATCCTCGGCGTCGATACGCATAAAGATGTTCACGTCGGAGCCGTCCTCACGATGGCTGGGGTGCTTCTGGCAACCCACAGTTTCGCAACCACCAGTGCCGGCTATCAGGCTCTCTTGTTGTGGGCTTACCGTTTCGGTGAGGTGAGCGCGGCGGGAATCGAGTGCACCGGCTCATACGGTTCAGCGTTGATGAAATACCTCCACACACAACATGTGCTGGTCTTCGAGGTCAACCAACCCGATCGTGCGTTACGGCGAAAAGCGGGGAAAACAGACGCAGTCGATGCCGAAGCTGCCGGACGAGCAGTGCTCGCGGGTCGCTCGTTATCGACCCCGAAGGACGGTATCGGAGGAAGCGAGAACCTTCGCCAGATGCGGTTAGTGAAGTCCTCAGCGGTGAAAGCACGCACGACCGCGATCAACCAACTCAAAGGACTCGTCGTCGGCGCTGAACCCGGTCTGCGAGACGAGCTACGAGGGCTGACCACGAAGGCTCTCACCCGGGCTTGTGCGGTCATGCTGCCCACCAGTGTCGAGCGGATGCTGATGGCGGAACTTGCCCACCGGATCAGCTCCCTCACCGACGAACTCACCCGTCTGAAAACAGTCATGACGCAGACAGTCACGGCCTGCGTGCCAGAACTCCTCCAACGATCCGGTATCGGCTACGACAGTGCTGCAGCGCTGATCATCGCTGTCGGTGACAACCCCGAACGGATGACGAACGAGGCATCCTTCGCGGCTCTGTGCGGGGTGAGCCCGGTCGAGTTCTCATCCGGGCAAACAACGAAACGTCGACTCAACCGGGGCGGCAACCGACAAGCCAACGCCGCCCTCTATCGCATCGTGCTCACCCGACTTCGATGGGACCCACGCACCCAGGAATACCTGAAAAACCGTACCGAGAAAGGCAAAAGCAAACGAGATGTCATCCGCTGCCTGAAATGCTACATCGCCCGCGAAATATTCACCATCATCAAAACTATCCGTGACCAGCCCAAACATCTAACACGGGCCGATTTGACACCATAGGGGCATCAACAGCATGGCTGAATCGTTCTTCTCGATGCTCAAAAACGAGCGCGTCTACCGGACCATTTACGCGACCAAAACCCAAGCCCGCAGCGACATCATCCGCTATATCGAGGGGTTCTACAACAGCCGACGCCGGCACTCAGCGCTCGGCTACCGACGCCCCAACGAAGTCCACTATGGTTATCAACAACCAGCCCTGGCAGCGTAGAAGAAACCACTAATTCCGCTGTCCGAAATCCCCGCAGCAGCCCAGTCGGTGGCTGCCTAGATACTGTGACGGACAAGCGAAAAGACCGGACTGAGCAAAGGAGCACACAATGACGACGTACCCTTCAGCGAAGAATCAGGACCCGACTCTCTACTGCTCTTATTTCGGTGGTCCGCGAGACGGACTCAAGTCCGGTGACCTTCCGACTATCCTCTCGGGCAAGAAATTGACAGGAATGGTCTCGAAAACGCCATTGAGTCAGCCTCACCAGTTCAGCCTCTACGCCGTATACGTGTGCACCATCGAGGCGCAGATCAACGGCTTCTGGGAATTCCACTACCGGGGGATGGAAGGACCCGATGGAGAGAAACTCATCGCGGCCACGCCTGACCCCGTCACGACGCAGGTGGACTCGGCTACAGGCCTGGGGGAGCGTGGACGAAGCGGACTCGTCAAGCTCCATGCTGCCCCAGCAACGTGGGAGAGCAAAGCCCGAGGTCTGATGCTCGGACTCGCTTTGGGCGACGCAATGGGCTCAGATACGACTCGGTTTCGCTAAGCTCTCGCTATGGCCTTCGGTGATCGCGGACGTTACAAGTCGCTGGCAACAGCGATCTATCAGTTGCTCCCGGATTTCAACCCGACTATCGAAGCGTTTCCGAACGCTGGAACCGTGGCGGGATTTCCGAAGGAGGCAGTCGTCTTTCACCCGACGAGCAACACCTCACAGTTAGTTTGGATCGAAGCGGGAACGTGGAAGTGGAAGCTCGTCGTAGAGAACCATGATGGGAGTTCCACGGTTACCGATGACCCAGGGGATGGGCCACGTTCAGGTGATTTGCCCGCACGCTGGGCGCTGGGCGGAACTCGACGCTATTTCAAGGGCTGGCTTGCCGATGATCAACCAGCCGAAGACGAGCGAGCCAAAGAGTATCGTGCCTCCCTCTCCCGAGTTCACGTCGAAGACATGCTTTTGCGAGTTGAACGGCTCCTTCTTACCTAGTTCCTAAGCCCTGCCTGATTCCCACTCTCGCATTAGGGCAACTTGGGGTGACTTGTGAATTCGTCGAATATCCGACGCTAAGGGCGTGGGGCCCGGGGCGTCCGATAAGGATCGTTCGCACGGCAGTCCTAGCGCGCTGCATGTCACGCCAGGTGGAAGGAAGTTACCGAGACGGATTCTGAAGCTACGCGGCAGCGACTAGCGCAGAAATAGACCGTCTCAGGTGTCCACGCGCCGCGCGCGATACCTGCGGACGGTGGAAATGCTGGAAACACCGTTTCGGAGAAGCCCCTCCCCGAGCGGCCCGGTTATGACTGGGTCTGCTCCCCTGCGTCGATGGAGACCTCGGCGATCCGCTTGATCGCGGCGAGGGTTTTTGGGATGCCGTCGAGGGCTTGCTGGGTGCGGTCGGTGATTTGAGCGTGGGCGTCTTCGCCGTACTTCTCCTTGAACATGGCGATCCCGTCCGGTAGGAACTCCCACGACTCGGTGAGCATCGTTCCGGTCTTCGCGGCGGTGAAGCTGAAGCCCCAGCGGGCGAAGCTGCCGCCGACCACCCAGGCGAATTCGCGACCGTGCTCTGCTGTCACCACCTCAGACCGGGTTTCCCAGGTCCGGTGTGGGAGCTCGTTGTGTCCAGTGAACCAGGCACCGACCCGACCGGCCTCGGCTTCGTCGTCCCACCAGCATGACGTACAGACCGGGCTCCACTGGCCGGTGCGGGTGATGTCGGAGAGTAGGTCGTAGAGAAACGCGGCCGACGCCTCGATGAGGATGGACTCCTGGTGGCTGACGGTGCTCGTCTCATTCATGCATTTACCCTAGCGGAAGGGGTCATTTCTTCTGCCGTCGGCTGCCGCCGTGCCAGTCCTCCTGCTTTCCGACCGTGTCCGCGTCGACTCCGAACGCGGCCAGCTGTGGCCGTTCGCGCAGGCTGCGCTTGAGCTCGGCAAAACCTGGGAAGCGGGCCAGAGCGACTACGTGGTCCCACAATTCGGCTGCCGAGTCCTCGTGTGGTAGCCGGCTGATCACCGGTCCGAAGAAGGCCACACCGGTGGGTGGCTCGAAGTGGATGATGGGCGTGCCCACGTCTTTTCCCGTCAGGGAGAGTGCCTCGTCTGTCTCCTGCTGGATCTCGATGTCCCATGATTCGTCGTCGAGAGCTTCCGCCAGCTCGAGCGGTAGGCCCGCGTCGGCGAGGATCGGCTCCGCGAACTCACGCGTTCCGCGGAGCTCACGCAGGTCGACCTCGGTCCGATGGTTGTCCGGGTCGGGGGGGGGGCGAAGATGTGGGTCCCGAAGGCGGCGTACAGCGGCGCCATCGCTTCGCGGCCGTGCTCCGCTCGCGCGCGGGCGGCTACTCGCAGGAGTCGGAGTCCGGAGGTGTGGCCAGTTACGTACTCGGGAGGGAAGTGTGCGTAACATTCCCGAATTCACGACAACAGAGAAGATGCTAGGTAATGAACAGGACGGTTGCCGCGCTTACGGCGACCACGACGAGAATTGTTCGGAGAACGTTCGCCGGTAGACTCCTGCCGATTCGTGCACCGAGCCATCCGCCCGTGGCGGAGCCGACACCGACCAGAATCGCAATCTTCCAATCCACCGTTCCGCTCGAGATGAAGATCACGGCGGATACCACGTTGGCAATACCCGCAAGCACGTTCTTGGCACCGTTCGCCTTATGCATGTCAGTCGACCAGAGAATGCCCAAGAGCGCCAGCAGCACCACACCCTGCGCGGCGCCAAAATATCCGCCATATACCCCGGTGCCCAGAATGCCGAGGACGAGCCCGAACGTCACCGGGCGGGTATCCGCGACGATCCCTGTGGACTTGCGCCTCACGAATCGGGCGACCCGAGGTTGAATTGCGGAAAGTAGAGCGGCGAGTAACAGCAAATACGGGACCACCATGGAAAACGTGGCCGCCGGAAGTACGAGCAGGAGCATCCCGCCGACCAATCCGCCGATCGCAGAAAATACGGCCATCACGCCAACGCTGCGCCACTGCCCGCTGAGCTCTCGACGATATCCATACGTACCGGTGATTGCGGCGGGCACGAGACCCACAGTGTTTGACACGTTGGCGGTGAGTGGTGGGATTCCGAGCGCAAGCAGGGTGGGAAACGTAATCAAGGTGCCAGCACCCGCTACGACGTTGATGATGCCGGCCACAATGCCGGCCACCAAAATGATCGTTCCGTCAAGAATACTCATTCAGTTCTCGTTCCTTCGATCCTGCGGGATCGACTCATGCTGGCTTCGCCACGGATAGCTTTGCCCAACTTCACAAATCAGGCGTCAGGCACACCCCAAAGAGAAGGAGAGCTTGTATTTGACCGGGTCGCTTGTTGCTTCGCGATGTGGGCGAGAACCGACTCGACATGCACTGCGGCGGCCTGATAAGCGCCTTCGGAGTCACGAGCTGCGATCGCCTTGACGATCTGTTGGTGTTCGGCGATCGATGACCGTTGTCGCGCGATGGTAAGAAGGGCATTACCACGGCTTGGCTCAATAATTTCATTCACCCGATCCAACAGGCGTAGCAACAAGGGGTTTTGGGCGGCCAGGGCGATCGATCGGTGGAAAACTCGATCGAGCGCGCCATACTCGCCGGGCGTCAACTCCAGCGTCATCTCCGAAATCAGCCCATGCAAATTGGCGATATCCGTTATCGATGCCCGAGTGGCGGCCCTCGACGCGATGGGCGGCTCGATGCACGCGCGGACGTCCATGATGTCGTCCAAGCCGGACGGCGCAATATCGAGGCCGGAAGCGAGAACATTACCGTGCGGGGTGGCTCCCGGGTCCGTAATGATGGTGCCGATACCGGGCTGTCGGCGGACCATACGCCGAACCTCCAAAGCACGCAAGGCGTCTCGCAGAGACGAGCGAGATACACCGAGAATTGCTGCCAACTCGCGTTCAGGGGGGAGTTTTGAGCCCGACGCCAATTCGCGGGACAGGATCAGGCGTTCGATGCGAACAACCAGTCCATCCGGGGTTGAGAGTCGTCCACTCCAACTTTGATTCATCTTTTACGCTCTCTGGTCCGACCAACGGGTGTGCGGTATTGACATTACAGGATTCTCGCGCCTAGCTTGGTCCTACCAAGACATTTGCAATCTCAGGAGAACCTATGAAAGCTTTAACCAAGATTGTTCCAATTCTCGTTGTCGCCGGCCTAGCGCTAACGGCGTGCGACAGCACTGTCAACGCAGAAGTAGACGCCAGCAGCACGACGATTGAAGCTCCCCGCACGATAACCGAGGGCGCTCTGACCTTCTGCACTCCTTTCGAGAGCCCGCCGAATAATTTCTATGACGAGAACCATGTCGAAACGGGAGCGGAGGTCGACCTCGCCCGCGTGCTCGCGGCAAAGATGGGCCTGGCACCCACCTTCCGGGAAACCAAGTTCGCCGCAATCATCCCCACGCTTCAGGCGCAACAGTGCGACGTGATCATGGCTTCTCTCTATATCAAGCCCGAACGCGAAAAGGTTGTCGATTTCGTTCCCTACATGCTCTCCGGACAGGCCGTGGCCGTCAAGGTCGGCAATCCCAACCAGATCACGGGCATGGACGACTCCCTGTGCGGAATGAAAATCGGCGTCAAGGTCGGAACCACCGCTGCGTTCAAGAGCGAAGAGCAGGCCGCGGACTGCGCGAGCAAAGGTTTGGGCGAGCTCACATTGATGTCCCTCGACAATCAAACCATCGGCCTTCAGCAGGTGACTGCGGGACAGCTAGATGCGTACAGCGACACCAGCGCCCTCGTCCTCTACTACCAGACGAAGGATCCGGACGCTTTCGAAATCGCAGGTGAGCCCTACGGCAAGATCACGGTTGGAGCCGCAGTGAATAAGGGCAGCACCGAGCTCCAAAATGCATTGATCACCGCCCTGGACGAAGTTCGACAGGAGGGTACTTACGACGCAATCCTCGCAGACTGGAACGTTGATTCCCTCGCCCTCGACTGAATCTCACGATCACCTATTTCGGAGGATTAATGGATACCGGCCTCATTTTTGATTGGGCGTTTTTTTGGCGCCACCTGCTCACGCCTACCGACGCATTTCTCGATGGCTTATGGCGAACAATTTATATATCGGTTGCAGCCATGGCCCTGGCACTGGTCGTCGGCGTCGGTATCGCCCTCATGGGCAGATCAAAAATCGCCTTGTTCCGCGGCTTCGCTGGCGTCTATATCTGGCTCATCCGCGGTACACCGCTGTTGGTACAGCTGGTCCTCATCTACAGCGGATTGGCTGCGATCGGTGTTTATCGTTTTCAAGACATCTTTATTTTCGGGTTCGTGTTCCAAGGGGTCATCCAGGCAGCCATCATTACCCTGACGATTCACGAGGGTGCTTATATCTCCGAAATTGTCCGCTCGGGAATTGAGGCCGTCGACCGCGGTCAACTTGAGGCGGCGGAAGCGCTGGGATTGACTCCAGCTCGCGGCATGCGGCAAATCGTCATCCCGCAGGCACTGCGAACAATGGTTCCACCACTCGGCAATATTTTCAACGGACTGATGAAGACGACTTCGATACTGAGCATCATCGGCGTCAGCGAGATGTTCCTCGTCGCACAAGGCATCAGTTCGACGACGTTTAAGACGTTTGAGATTTTCCTGGTCGCGGCCGTCTATTACCTTGCCCTCACCACAATTTGGACATTCATCCAGCGCGCCATCGAGATCAAGCTGAATGACCAAATCGGAATCATCAGGGCGAAATCGATGATGCAAAGATTCATCGATCGACGTTCAATCAAAGAATTGGTTAGGAGTCCAGATGGCAACCATTAACGACACGACCCAGAACTCGATAGCTGACGTGCGGACACCGATGGTACAAATTCAAAATATATGTCGGGTCTTGGGCGGAGTCCAGGTTCTCAAGAACATCAACTTGACGGTTGCCCAGGGTGAGGTGGTCGTTCTGGTCGGGCCCTCCGGTGCTGGAAAGACCACCCTGCTTCGCACCATCAACCACCTCGAGGAAATTGACTCGGGCTGCATCCTCGTGAACGGTGAAATGGTGGGGTACCGAGGCGGCCATCGCGGGACGCAGAAGAGGGATACGGCGAAGGGAATCGCCAGAAAACGCCAGGACATCGGCTTCGTTTTCCAGCACTTCAACCTTTTCCCCCATATGAGCGTGCTCGACAATATTTGCCACGCACCCATGAATGTGCTGGGAAAGTCAAAAAAG
The DNA here is from genome assembly GCF_004403505.1 of Cryobacterium sp. TMT1-2-2. NCBI lineage: Bacteria > Bacillati > Actinomycetota > Actinomycetes > Micrococcales > Microbacteriaceae > Cryobacterium > Cryobacterium sp. TMT1-2-2. The sequence continues at coordinate 34,680 of NZ_SOGS01000023.1, forward strand.
GAGGCCGTCACGACCGCCGAGCGACTGCTGGAACGGGTCGGTCTGCTCAACAAGGCACTGGCGAAACCGCGCAATCTCTCCGGCGGCCAGCAGCAGCGAGTCGCCATAGCTCGGGCACTGGCCATGGATCCGACCGTCATGCTCTTTGATGAACCGACCAGCGCTCTCGATCCCGAAATGATCGGCGAGGTCCTGGACGTCATGAAAAAACTCGCCGCGGACAACATGACGATGGTCGTGGTTTCGCACGAAATGGGATTCACCCGGGAGGTCGCGGATCGAGTAGTAATCATGGACGACGGGCGAATCATTGAAGAAGGCCATCCAACACAGGTCTTCCAGACCCCGAACCATCCGCGAACCGTCGAATTCCTGTCGAAAATTCTCTAGGAGCTATCGCAGGAACGTGATTCGCCACATAGAAAAGGCTATCTCAATGACCATGATTTCAACTCCTACTTCGGAATCCTCGGTGACCGCCAGATCCGGTGCCATCGCAACATCTCACTCCCTCGCGACTGCAGCCGGTGAAGCCGCGTATGCGGCCGGAGGAAACGCTATTGACGCCGCTTTGGCGGCCGCAGCGGCTTTGGCCGTCGTGTACCCCCATAACACCGCACTTGGTGGTGACCTAGTCGCTCTCGTACGCACTCCGGAGGGCCGGGTCCATTGTGTGAACGCGACTGGTGTCGCGGCGCAAAACGTCGACATCACCGAGCTGCGGAAGAGACACGGCGGCCAGTTGCCACAACGCGGCGTCGATACCATCACGGTTCCGGGAACCATATCCGGATGGAAAGAAATCAGCAGGCTCGGCGCGGAATTGCCATGGGCCGAACAATTCAACCTCTCAATTCAGTACGCGGCCGAGGGTGTACCCGTTTCCCATTCCCTGGCTGAGGCCCTGATCAACGGACGTGATCTCATCGCGCGGGATCCGGGAATAAATTCCATTTTTCTCAGCGACGGACAGCCACTTGGTGAGGGCGCTCTCCTGCAGCAACCCGCCCTGGCACGGACACTCAGCACACTGGCAAAGGGCGGGCCGGACGAGTTCTACCGTGGCGAAATCGGCCGAACCCTGGTAGACGGACTCTCACGTTTGGGATCAGCGTTGACGTTTGATGATTTCGCTGACTATCAAGCTGAGGTCTGCGAACCGATCAGCCTGGAATACCGGGGACACCGGGTCCACACCAGTCCGCCCAATACCCAAGGATTCATCCTCCTCAGGGTCCTGAAGATGCTCGATGAACTCGGTATTCAAGATCCCCTGGGGCGCGACGCTGATTCGCTGGGCAGGCTCTTCTTCGACGGGAACCGGTTCCGCGAGGAACTCCTGGCAGATCCGCGCTTCACAGCCCTTGACCTGGACCAGCTACTTCAGGGAGCCTCCTTAGGGGGAGAAGGAACAGGCAATATTCAGATCCCTACCGGCGACACCGTCGGAATCGCCGCCGCAGACTCCGACGGACTCGCCGTATCTCTCATCCAGAGCATTTACTTCAGTTTCGGCTCGGGCATCTTGGAACCGACAACGGGAATCCTCATGCAGAACCGTGGCATGTCCTTTTCCTTGGACGCAGACTCTCCAAACATCTTGGCGCCCGGGAAACGCCCCAGTCACACTTTGATGCCGGTGTTGGTCACACAGGGCGAGCACCTTCGCTGGGCCAATGCGACGATGGGCGGCAAGGGCCAACCGCAGATCCATACTCAGGCAATCCTGCGGCTACTGGCTGGAGCCACCCCCGAGGATACGGTCTCCAGTGCTCGTTGGATCGTAGGTCCGCACGTTCCAACGGACGGTCCTGAGACCGTATACGTAGAAACCGACACGGCGCCCGAAGCTAAAGAAGCCATCTTGAAGACTGGGTTCGCCGTCCACGAAATTCCTCCCCTGACGGATTGGATGGGCCATCTGCAGATCGTCGCGGCCCAGCCGGATGGAATTTTCACTGCCGCAAGCGATCCACGGTCTGACGGTTCCGCCTTCGTCGTCCCAAGAGCTTAATCCTTTGATTCCCCGGGGAGAACCAATCACCACCTCCGGCGAGGTACGCGACGGTCTGGCCGGCGCTGGCGGCGCGGTGCGCCATTTCGTTTTGGTTCTGTTCCCAGAGTTCGGGCGTGGTTTAGTGAGGGTCGCGCTGTCCGGGGTATGCCACTGGTGGTCCTGGTTTCGGCGCAAGGGACGTCTTGCTAACCGAAGCGGCCAGGGCTGTGGGTTTGCCCGCGGCCCTGCGCACGACGCTGGTGCCGTGGCGTAAATCTTTGCCCGGTGCGATCCGGGCAAAACCACAGAGAAAGCTAGGACGCGAGCTGCTCACGCTTCGGGAGCTTCCATCCGGGACGCACATAGTGGCAGGTGTAGCCGTTTGGGAGCTTCTCGAGGTAGTCCTGGTGCTCCTCCTCGGCCTCCCAAAAGTCGCCAGCCGGGGTCACCTCGGTGACAACTTTGCCGGGCCAGAGGCCGGAGGCGTCGACATCGGCGATCGTGTCTTCCGCGACGCGCTTCTGTTCGTCATTCGTGTAGAAGATCGCCGATCGGTAGCTGTTGCCGACGTCGTTGCCCTGACGGTTCTTCGTCGACGGGTCATGGATTTGGAAGAAGAACTCCAGCACGTCACGGTAGGCGATCTGGTCGGGATCGAACACGATCTCGACCGATTCCGCATGGCCTTTGTGGTGACGGTAGGTCGGGTTCGCCACCTCGCCGCCGGAATATCCGACTCGGCTCGAGATCACTCCTGGGCGCTTACGCAACAACTGCTGCGCTCCCCAAAAGCATCCGCCGGCCAAGATCGCTGTTTCTGTCGTTGTGGTCATCGTGCGGACTCCTTCGTAGTCATTGGGCTGCTCGAACCGCAAATTGCTTGCGGTCGGAGCGAGCCACGTCACGTAGAACAGGCCTCCACTGCCAAATGTTCCCTGCACCCACTGTGTCGACAGGAGCCGTTGCTGACGAAGGGTCTGTCTTTTAAATGGTGTTTCGTGCCAGACACACTGAGCGTGAGTTCGGCGGGGAGGGTGCCGTCATGACGACACTGGATGATGTGACGATGAAGACTCGAATGGGGCCGACAGCGGAGCCTGTCGCAGTGATTGGATGGGTGCACTGAGCCCGTGAACTGGGCCCGAGTTGAGAGGGTCCGGAAGACCTGCTCGAACCAAGGCGAGGGTGTCAGATGGCCTGTGTAAGGCGTTGCGGATCGACTGCTCGAAGGAGTGATACTCATGGTCATGACGAATCGAAACGAGTTGCGCAAGGCACCGCGGTCCCCGTCTCAGCTGCAGACGGCGAAGGCGATCGATGACCTCCGCGAGAGCGGCGCGTTGGATTCGCTGTTCTCGAAGATCGATGCCGGCCAAATCCAGCTCACGGGCGAGGACGGGTTCGTGCCCGGCCTGATCGAAGCGGCCCTCGAACGCGGGTTGCAGATCGAGCTGACCGAGCACCTCCGCTACGAGAAGGGCGACCCAGAAGCCCGGTTCTATCCGAATTCTCGTAATGGTTCCACGCCCAAAGTGGGCGACGCTGAGGTCGGTGCACTCGATTTGGACATTCCCCGGGGACCGTGGCGGGAGCTTCATCCCGCGCCTGGTGCCGGGGTCTGAGTAGCACCGGAACGAAACGTGCGCTAAGGGTTGTTGGGTTGCAGGCGGGAGAAGCATGCCCAGCGACACGGCGCTAAATTAGGGTCGATAACTCGTGCCGAGAATCAATACCGGTAAGCCATGTATGTCAACTTTTTTAGTACAGCCCTTCCAGAATCCCGGGCCGCCATTGGGTTCGTCGGCCTTATCGTACGATCTGGGTCCATTACCACTCCCAACCCCAATATGCCTCCGCTCAGATCACCGCGTTCGCTGCCGAGAATGGCATCACACGCTCGATGGGATTGACCGGTATTTGCTGGGATTGTGAGACGATCAACCCATCAGGCCAGGTCGCGGCTTGACCCGTGTTGGGATTGACAGCCGGCCTCATCGCCGGCGTGTCCTTGCGTTGATCTGTCGGCCGCGACCGGGTCTGGTGCCTGAATTTCACCTGGCCCAGCCATGTCCCAATAGGGGCCTTTCCGTGGGCGTTCGCTGCCTGCGTGGATCGTCACAGTCCTGACTGACTTCCTCTCGTGGAATTGCTCGTCAACACCCCACGAAAGGCAGCCATGAGCTCATCTGTTCTGAAGCACCCGCGAAAGTCGCGACCAGCGCTCCACGGCGAAGGGGTGATCCTTGGCGTAGACACACACAAGGATGTCCACGTCGCGGCGATCCTGACGATCACGGGAGTTCTTCTAGCGACTCACAGCTTCCCGACTACACGCGATGGCTATGCGGCGACTTTGGAGTGGGCCCACCGGTTCGGGGACGGGAACGCGGCCGGTATCGAATGCACCGGCTCGTACGGTTTTCGCGCTGATGAAGTACCTCCAAACCCAGAACGTGACAGTGTTCGAGGTAAATCAACCAGACCGAGCACTGCGGCGCAAAGCCGGAAAAACAGATGCCGTTGACGCTTAAGCCGCGGCCCGGGCAGTCCTCGCCGGCCGGTCCTTGGCGACGCCGAAAACAGGTATCGGTGCCGCCGAAGACCTACGCCACATGCGGTTGGTGAAATCGTCAGCAGTGAAGGCACGAACGACTGCGATCAACCAGCTCACAGGCCTCGTTGTCGGAGCGGAGCCAGCACTGCGCGATCAGCTCCGTGGACTCAGCACCAAAGCCCTCAGCCGGGCCTGCGCCCTGCTGCTGCCCAGCACCGTCGAACGAATGCTCATGAGTGAACTTGCCACCCGCATCCACCACCTCACCGAGCAACTCAGCCGCCTGGAAACGGCCATGACACGAACGGTGACAGCCTGCGCGCCCGAGCTCCTAGACCGCCCCGGTGTCGGCTACGACAGCGCCGCTGCGCTACTCATCGCCGTCGGCGACAATCCCGAAAGAATGAAGAATGAAGAACGAAGCCGCATTCGCAGCGCTCTGCGGCGTCAGCCCGGTCGAGTTCTCGTCAGGGAAAACGACGAAGCGGCGCCTCAATCGCGGTGGGAACCGCCAAGCCAACGCAGCCCTGTATCGAATCGTGCTGACGAGACTTCGATGGGATGAAACCACCCAGAAGTACCTGCAGCACCGCACCGAACAAGGGAAAAGCAAGCGAGACGTCATCCGCTGCCTCAAACGATACCTCGCACGCGAAATCTTCACCATCCTGAAAACCATTCCCGACCAGCCCAAAACCTCGCGCAGCATGAATTGACAACATAGGGGCATCAACAGCATGGCCGAAAGTTTCTTCTCAATGCTCAAGAACGAGCGCGTCTATCGCACTACCTATGCCACGAAATCACAAGCTCGCAGCGACGTCATCCGCTATATCGAAGGGTTTTACAACAGCCGCCGCCCGCACTCCGCACTCGGATATCGCCGGCCCAATGAAGTCCACTATGGTTATCAACAGCCAGCACTGGCAGCGTAGAAAAATCCACTAATTCCGCTGTCCGAAATACCCGCAGCAGGTCAGGGAACAACCCGCGCTCCAACGGCGCCTTCGATGCCGGGCCTTTCTACCAAGGCCCGAAGCCCTTCATCTCAATGGATGGGGAAGGGGCGTTGATATTGAACCCGAGCGTACCGTTGGACAATCACAACCTCGTCGCCACCGACGATTTGAATAATCAAGAGGTTCTTGTGGACCTACAGGAGCTGATTTACGGATGAATCGCCAGGGCAAGACGACGGCAATTACTGGATTGCTCATTCTTATAGCCGTGCTGACTTCATGTGCGCCGACAAATCAGGGAAGCGAGACGACCATGGATCTCCAGACAGCGAAGGGCATCGCGATGGCATTAGAGGACGAGACCGCTGCACTCGTTCCTTCCGAGAATGTGGGCGACCAGTCTCAGTTGCAGATGACCTATTTGTTGGGCTGCGCGAATGACACGTTGGCTTGGCCTGGTCGAACGACTGTCACTCTGGTCGGTGATGTCGATGCGGAGGCGATGATCGATGTTATTGCCTCCGCGTGGGAGCAGAAGGACGGAGTGGTCGTGGAGCGACGCAAGACCAGGCAGGGCGCACCGAGGGTAGACATGACGGGCGTTCAGGGAGACTTTTATAGTGCGTCGATTTGGGCTCCCGGCACCGAACTTCAAATCACCTCCTTCTCGCCGTGTTTCGAGCTGGAGGGCGGCACGAAGCCTGGCATGAAGTATTGATTGAGTCGTCCGGGTCCTCCATGAGGCAGGGCTTTCCGATTGACAGCAACAACCTAGGCCTCTCCGGATGTGAACAATCGACTGGTCCTTGTAGATCTTGAGGAGCTGATTTACGGATGAATCCCACAGGAAAATGGGCGGCCATCGTCGGGATTGTCGCGCTGACAGCAGTGTTGGCGTCGTGTACGTCTACGGACCCGGAAAGTGAGGCGATGATGGATCTGCAGACAGCTAAGGGCATCGCGATGGCGATGGAGGACGAGGCTGCGGCCCTTGTCCCAGCGCAAAATGTGGGCGATCAGTCTCAGTTCACGACGGCACACCTCATGGGATGTTCGGCGGGCGGATATACCTGGCCCGGCCTCACGACCCTCACTTTGATCGGTGAGGTGAATGGCGAGGAGCTCATCGACGCGATCGCATCCGCGTGGGAGCAAAAGCCCGGGGTGACCGTGGAACGAAAAGCCGTTCGCGGCGGCACACTCCGGGTAGACATGATCGCGACACAGGGAGACTCCTACAGCGCGGGGGTCTGGGACTCTGGGAAGACTCTGAAAATCGACTCCTTCTCGCCCTGTTTCGAACTGGAGGACGGTCTCAAGCCCGGCATGGAGTATTGACGCAGCAAGGTGCCGCCCCACTTCTGAGGTTCGGCGGGAGAATCGCCGCCATCAGCGTCCCGCTCGCCATCACGGCACCTTTCCCGCCAGACCCAGGTCCAGCGCGTCAGGCCGGAAACACCGTTTAAGAGACAGTCCCGGTGGGGATCGTGCAGCTGGATTCGACCGGAGGCCTGCTCACCGCGAACGACCAGTGGCTGGCGCTTAGCGGACTCACCCCCGAGCAGTCCCAGGGCTCCGGATGGGCCGCTGCCATGCACCCCGATGACACCGAGCGGGTGGGCAGCGAATGGGCCGTGCACGCGGCCGACGGCACGGCGTACCAGACCAGTCTGCGGTTTCGCACACCGAACGGCCAGGTGAACTGGGTGCAGGTACATTCAGCGCCGACCTATGACAACGGCGTTCTGGTCGGCCACCTGGCCGGCGACGCCGTACTGGTCGAGGTCGCAGCCCGGCTGCTGGAGGGTGCCCGCGCCAACGGTGCAGCCCACCTTGGTTTCGCACCGCTGACCGAACGAACGTCTCATTCACCATTCAGCAGAACGTAGACGATCCCCGCGATCTGGCCGGTCACCCGGTCGGGAGCCTCGGCGCTGGCTGCGCTCGTGCTGAACGACGTCACGGTCATCAGGCGCTGGCCGTTTTGCAGGCCGTCAAGAAATTCCAGCACGGCGTCGAAATTTCCGGTGACGGCGATCGTGATCGGCACGGCGACGAAGTTCTCCGCCGTGACCAGTGGACTCGACGCGGCGGACGGCGCGGCCGAAGCATCTGCTGCCGTCGTGGGATCGACGCCGGAAGCGGTGTCGGGCAGCGCGACGACCGGCAGATACGGCATCGCGTCGGCCGAGGAGAATTCGGTCAGGGTGACGGATGTTCGACCGGCGATGCCATCCAGCTGGCCGATCAGAGTGGGCAGCGCCGCACCGCCCGGGATCGCCTCCCGCAGCACCGCGAGTTCGTCCTGCACCGTTTCGAGGCCGTCGAATTGACGTTGCAGTGCCGCGAGCTGCAGGTCATACACCTCATTCTGCGCCAGCGCCGCGCTGCGAGTCGTGCGGGCCTCGCTCAACTCGTCGAGTTTGGGCGAGATGCCGAGCGTGTACCCGGCCAGCATGACGAGCACGATGACGAGCATCGCGCCCACCAGCCACCACTTCGTCGGCGTCATCCGTTACCCTCCTGGTCGGCGAATCGGTTCGAGAACGCCTCGCCGTTGACGTGCAGGGTAAGGCTGACCTCGTACGCCCCGGAGTCGAGCAGCGCCACCCGGGTCGGGGCGCTGTCCGCGTACCCGGGCAGGGTCGCCATCGCGTCGAGCCAGTCGGGAATGCTCGGCAGGGTCGCACTGGTCAGTGTGAGGTTGATGGCGGCTACGCGGTGCGGCTGCAGCGGCGCCGTCGCTTGCAGATATGGAGCCCAGGGCGAACCCGCGTCGAGGGTCACCGCGCCAATCACAACGTCACCGGGCAGGCGGGCACGGATCTGCTGCAGATATGCGGTCCAGTCAATATCAACGGATGCCGCCAGACGGCGAGCCGCGAGGGTCGCGTCGACCTCCTCCTGCGCCCGCCGCACCTCGATGTATTCACCCTGCGCGGCCAGCAGCTCGGTCGTGCGGGCCTGTACGACAGCCAGGCTGGCCTGGCTGCGTTCGGCTTCCCAGGTGGCGGCCGCGATACCGGAGCCCGTCGCGATGACCACGGCGACGACCGCGACGGCGAGCGCCCGCCGGAGCCGACGTCCCTTCTGTTCCGCCGTGACTTCGGGCGGCAACAGGTCGACCCGGGGCTCACCGCCGATGATCGGGTCGTGATCGGCGTTCTGGGCGCTCATGGAGTGCGTCCCAATGCGAGACCGAGCGCGACGAGATAGTCCCCACCGGAATTTGCCAGCCGCAGAGCGTCGAGGCCACGGCCCACGGTGAGACCGCCGGATGGGTTCGGCGCTACGACCGGAAGGCGAGTGAGCTCGCCGAGTTGCGCGGCGAACCCGCCCAGCCGTGCTCCGCCCCCGGTCAGAACGATACGGGTCACGGGCAGGTCGCTCCGGGTGTGGATGAAGTAATTCACGGTGTTGCGCAGGCTGGCGAGCAGTTCACTCACGCCCTCGTGAATGACGAGCGCGGCGGTCGCCGCGGTATCGGCCAGCTCAGCGGCATCCGCTGACCCACCCGGGAACGGCCCGCTTGAGCCGATGCTGGAGGCGCGTTTGAGGGCATCGGCTTGTTCGACGGGCAGGTCGAGCCGAGCGGTGAGCGCCTGGGTGACGTCGTCACCACCGGCCGGAATGAGCCGCACGAACTGGGGCACTCCGGCCGCAGTGATCACGATGCTCGTTGTCCCGGCTCCGACGTCGATCTGCGCCACCACATCGTCGGTGGGGCCACCCCGACGAATAGCGCGGCTGAGGGCAAACGGAATCAAATCGACCGCGACCGGGTTGAGTCCGGCCAGTTGCACCGCCCGAACGTTACGCAAAACCACTTCCTTGACCGCGGCGATCAGGAGTCCGTTGAGCTGCGGCCCCGATTGGCCATCACCGGGCACGGCCTTGATCGGGTAAAAGTCGAGCAGGGCCTCCGACACCGGAACGGAGAGCAGGTTCTGCACCTGAAACGGCAACGACTCACGGATGCTGCGAATCGACTGCGCCGGAACAGTCAGGTCTCGAGCAACCACCCGATGGTTGCCCATACCGATGACAACATTCTTGGTGGTGAATTTGCCGCCCGCCCACAGCCGTTTCAGCTGTGAGGCGACCGTGTTGGGCTCGAGTACCTCGCCGCGTCCCACGGCGCCGTCGGGCAGCGCCGCCTCATGGAAGCGCATAATGGTCGGCTGCTCCCGGCCGGCATCGGCCAGTTCGACCGCCCGCAACGATGCACGACCGATATCGATGCCGACGACGTGGCGCGTCATGGTGTGCTATCCATCACTCAGGTCCCTCATTGACGTCATGTTTCCCAGGCGCGGAACAGTGCCAGCCGAGCCGGCGACGGTCACCGTGCCCGTGTCGAGGTCGATTCCCGGCAGGCCGAGCGGGGCAGATTCGAACCGGGTATTGTTCTTGAAATCGTTGGCCCCGTTCGCGTAGAGCTGGCCGCGCCACTCGAAAGTATTCATCGCGTTGAACCGGCAGGGTGTGTAGGTCATGGCGTCGAGTGTGGACGCTACCGTGAAACTGTTCTTCATCAAGAAGTCCCCCTGCGACGCACCACAGGTGGGCAGATTGTCGGCCACCAGGTCGGGCGTGATGAACCAAACTTTGTGTCGAGACGTCGACGAGGACTGAAAATGCACGTTGTTGACGAAGGTGAATTTATTGGCGAATATCACGACATCGGAGCTGAGCTTTACCGTGCCGGCTGCGGTGACACCGGAGGCACACGCAGCCAGGGCGTTGATAATGACGGGTTTGCCGCCGTTCGCGGCCGCAGATAGGGTCGTCGCATCGATGGTGCAGCCAGCACCGATTGACGCGACCTTATAAGGCACTCCGCTTGCGTCGATCCAGTCGCTCGGTGTGTAGTTGAGATCGACCCAGGGCGGCACTGTGGGAATCGGTGTTCCGACGGTATAGCGCGTATAGACGCCGCCGATCCTGCTAGCTCGTTGGTCCGCCGTCAGGTTCACGCTCGCCGCGGTGAGGTTGCCCGTTACGGCGCCGAGTGTCGCGGCGCCGGTGGCCCACGCGTTGCCCTCGATGGAGCATCCGCTGATATTGAGGTTGCCGGCCGAAACGACGACATCACCCTCGATCACGGTGTTATTGGAGCACGATACGTTTCCGTTCTTTACCTGGATGGCCGCCCGACCCGACTCGGCCACGAGCAGGTCGGCATTGTTCATAAACACGACACCGCCATAGAGGTACATGGCCGCGCCACTCGGCTGCACGCCCGGGGGCACTGCCGACTCGTACTCGAAGATCGCCTCGACCCGAGCTCGATCCGACGCTGACCCGGTCAACGAGCTTCCGGTTGACTCAACGCGCAAACGCACAGCCTGGACGCCGGCGGCGGGGCAGCCCGCCACCCATACGTCGTCGGTCGAGCTCAGGGAATACGCCACGTCGGCTGTGAATTGCGGCGAGGATCGCGAGTAGCTGGGCTGGCAGGTGCCCTGGGTCAAACTGAGTTCGGCCGCGCTGACACCGCTTTCGGCGGCGGCGACCGATTGCACGGAGGCACGAGTGCTGCGGGTGAAATCAAGCGAGTAGAGCGTGGCCGTGGTCAGGGTCAGGGTGATAACGATCATTACCCCCATAACGCCGATGACGGCCATGAGCGCACTGCCTCGCTCGACGCTCGCGCCGTTCTGATTTACAGGCACGGGGCACCCACCGTCGCAAGTGTGCGCGGCGTGACCGTCGTGTTGACGACTACATCATCCTGCGCGCCCGCAGCCAGGTTCAGGTCAACGGTGATGCGATCGTTGACCCCGCCGAAGACAGCGGCACCGGTTGTGCTCACACCGACGCCGAGCTTGATCCAGCTGTCCAGGTCGGCCGAAACCGGCGCAGCGATGTGACTTGCTGGAGTTGTGCGCTTTGTGTACAAAGAACCCCCAGAATCCGACGTATAGAACCACGCTTGACACGACCACACCACCGTTGCACCGCGGCCCGCCGTTCGAACGACGAGAAGTTGAGCACCATCACTGTTCTGCAGAGAGACCTGCGAGGCGTTACGCACCCCGACCTGCACCGAGCGGCTGATCAGCTGTCCGAGGTCGGTCGCTTCGGTCGTGCTGCGCACGTCCCGTTCGATTCCCACCGAGCTGATCAGCATGCCGCCGATGATCACGAGCACAACGACAGCAAAACTCATATAAACGAGAAGTTCGATCAGGGTGAATCCCGATTCTGCGTCCGTCAAAGGGGATTGCCCACTGTCGGTCACGGCGCATCCAACAGAATGAGGGTTTCCGCAGCGGCCAACTCGTCGTTCGACCCGACGGACGATGCCCACACCCTCATCTGCACGACGCGTAGGTACGGTTCGGCGCACACGTCGGAAGGCGGCAGGTTGAGCCTCAAGTGCGGTTGCAGGGCACCACGTTTCGTTTCCACTGCTGCCGGGACACTCGCGGTGACGGCCTTGACCGCTGAGCAGCTCGACCCGGCAGCCCCGACCCGCTGCAGTTGCTGGGCAACGACCTGAGTCGCCTCGGCGATGGTCACGTTCGTGTCGGAGACGCGCGCACTCTGCACGAGAATCGGCAGAAACGCAACGGCCAAGAGCCCGATGAGGAACATGGCCACGACAATTTCGACCACCCCGAATCCGCCCTCGTTGCACGAATGCGAGCGGCGCGGCGAATCGGGCATGCTCGCCCCCTTCGGTCGATCGAAACAGTGCACTGAAAATATATGGATCGGTGGGTCCACCAGACGGAGGCAGGCGGGGAGCCACGTGTGACACCCCACCCGGCACCGGCTACGGGGTCGCGACGTTCGAGACGCAGGTCCCCTGCAGAGCAGCACCGTTATCGTCGATGACGAAGATGCGGGCCGATCCTGTGAACTGGCCCGAGATGCAGAACGCTGTCGCTGAACCATTGAGCTTTACCGTGACTTCGTCGCTCTTGGTATAGGCGCTCGCCGTGAAGCTGCCATCAGCGCCGGGCGTCGGGAAGGTGTTGGTGACCATTTCGGCGACTACAGCGGTCTTCGCCTGGGTGATCTGGGCCTTGACAGCGCTGTCCTTTGCGCCCTCCTGCTGGTTGAGGAAGATCGGAATTGCCACGGCGGCAAGCACGCCGATAATGAGAACGACCACGAGCAGCTCAATGAGGGTGAAGCCCTGCTGCCGTTCTCGAATTGCCGTGCGGGTGCGGGAGAGTGCGTGCAGGGTGCGGTGGATCAGGGGTCGGATCATGAGCGTGGTTTCCTTATTGCCGTGGCATTACTGTGGGATATTGGGTAAGTGGGAAATGCCAAAATCTCACTTGGTTTGATCTTACGGTTTTCTACCCCTTAATTGGGGGTAACTTGAAAACTCGTTTTAGCATTCTCTGACCGGCTATTTTACGTATTCAAAGATGCTGAACATGGGCAGATACAGGGCGACGATCATTCCGCCGATCACCACTCCGATGAACGCGATCATGAGCGGCTCGATGAGTGCCGTGAGCTGCTCGGTGGTGGCCTGCACCTCTTGGTCGTAGAAGTCAGCAACCTTGGCGAGCATCTGCTCGAGGGCGCCGGCGTCTTCGCCGACGGCGATCATCTGCACGACCATGGGTGGAAAGATCGGCTCCTGCGCCAGTGGCCCGGCGATCGACCCGCCCTGGCGCACCGATTCGGTTACCTTGCGCAGCGCTGATTCAATCACCCAGTTTCCGCTGGTCTCACCGACAATGGCGAGCGACTGCAGGATGGGCACGCCAGCAGCGATCATGGTCGAGAAGTTTCGGCTGAAACGCGCAATGGCGAGTTTCGTGAGCAACGGTCCGAACACCGGAAGTCTCAGCTTGAACGGATCAACCCGCCGGCGCACCGCCTCGGAATTCTTGTTGGCGCGCCACCAGTACGCGAACCCAGCGCCAAGCACGAGCAGCAGCGGCCCCAGCCAGACCATCATCTTCGACAGCACCACGAGAATCTGGGTGGGCAGCGGCAGCTCCCCACCGAGCCCCGCGAACATCTTCTCGAAAACCGGCACGATGAAGATCAACATGCCGATCACCGCCAGCACCGCCATGATCAACACAACCACCGGGTACGCGAGAGCAGACTTGATGGTGTCGCGCAATTTCACCTCAGACTCGAAATTTCCGGCCACCGAGTTGAGTGAATTTTCGAGAAATCCGCCGGTCTCCCCCGCGCGAACCAGGTTGACCATGATGGGTGGAAATACTGCCGTGTGCTTGATCATCGCCTCGGAGAGCGCGGCCCCGGTCTCCACTTCGGATCGAATCGTTGCCAGGATGCGCGCGAGCTGAGCGTTCTCGGTCTGCTCCGCGAGGATGTTCAGGGTGCGCAGCAGGGACAACCCGGCACTGGTCATGGTCGACATCTGGCGACTCATGATCGCGAGGTCTTTCAGCCCGACGCCCTTGCTGAGACCGGGGATCCGCACCTCCCTCTTCAGCCCGGTCCCGACGGTGACCTCGGTCACCGAGATCGGCGCCAGCCCCATACCGCGCATCCGCACCATCGCCGCGTTCTCAGACGCGGCGTCCAGCCGACCCGTGACGATCTTTCCCACTGCGGTGCGACCCTTGTAGGCGAAGACCCCGCCGGTGGTCATTGCGGTTCCCTGGTGGAGTACGAATCACCGAAATCGATGCCGTCAAACCCCGATGGGCCGGCCGCGAGATCGCTGACATCCGTCTTGCGAATAAGCTGGGCGAGGCTGTCCTGGTCCTGAGCTTTGTCCTCGGCGGCCTTGCGAGTGATCAAACCGGCGTTGACGAGTTCGGCGAGGTGCTGGTCCATGGTGTGCATTCCCAGCGCTTTCCCCGCCTGCATGGCCGAGGCGATCTGGTACGTCTTGCCCTCGCGAATGAGATTGGCGACGGCCGGCGTAACGATGAGGATCTCCGTAGCGACGACCCGGCCACCACCGACCTTTTTCACCAAGGTCTGGCAGACCACGCCCTGTAGGGTGGCGGCGAGTTGGGCGCGCACCTGCCCCTGCTGGTAGGGCGGGAAAACGTCGATGATGCGGTCGATGGTCTGGGCAGCATCCTGGGTGTGCAGAGTTGCGAAAACGAGGTGTCCGGTCTCTGCCGCAGTGAGGGCCACCGACACGGTTTCCAGGTCGCGCAGTTCACCGATGAGAATCACGTCGGGGTCCTGCCGCAACACGTGCTTGAGCGCCGCCGCGAAACTGTGGGTGTCGTTTCCGACCTCACGCTGATTGATCAAGGATTTGTGGTGCTGGTGCAGAAACTCGATTGGATCTTCGACGGTGACGATGTGGTCGGCCCGTGTGCGATTGACCAGGTCGATGAGCGCTGCCAGGGTCGTGGATTTGCCCGAGCCGGTAGGGCCGGCGACGAGCACAAGGCCGCGGGCCAACTGTGCAAACTGGGCGACCGCATCCGGCACACCGAGCTCGCCCAGCTGTTTGATTTCCCCCGGGATCAGGCGAAAGGCACCGCCCACACTTCCGCGCTGTTGAAAGTAGTTCACCCGGAACCTCGCTCCGGTGGTCGTATAGGCGAAGTCGAGCTCGAGTTCGTCCTCGAACAGGTGCCGCTGCTCGGGGGTGAGCAGACTGAACAGCGCCGTGGCCACCTTGTCGCGCTTCCACACGGCGGCCCCGTCGATAGCCCGCAGTCCGCCGTCGATGCGGATGCAGGGCGGCGCTCCCGCCGTGACGTGCAGGTCCGAGGCACCCTGCAGCACGACGTCGCGCAGGGCCGCGACGAGCGCCGGGTCAGGCCCGACGTCGAGGTTCGGATCGTCGAGCGGCCAACTCTCCGCGGCGACGCCGGGCGGAGTGACCGGAATCTCGTAAATTTCCTGACTCATCGTGACTGTCCTTTCGGCCTACGCGACCACTCGAAGAATTTCGTCCACCGAGGTGAGGCCGAGCCCGACCTTGGCCCAGCCGTCGTCGCGGAGGCTGATCATGCCTTGCTCATGAGCCGTGTGGCTGATCAGGGCGCTGGACGCACGCGCGACGCACAGACGTTCGATCTCCTCGGTTACCGTCATCACCTCATGAACGGCAAGGCGCCCGCGATAGCCGGTATTGGAGCAGCTGGCGCATCCGTTTGGTTGAAAAATGAGGGGCAGCGGATGATCCGGCTCAAGTGGAAACCGCAGGTGTGCGAGCTCGTCCCGGTCGCGCCCGTCAGGCATCTTGCAGCGGTCGCACAAGCGTCGAGCCAGGCGCTGGGCGACGACGCAGTCCAGCGCGCTCCCCACGAGGAAGGGTTCGATGCCCATTTCGGTGAGGCGGGTGATGGCGCTCGGTGCGTTGTTGGTGTGCAGGGTGGAGAGCACAAGGTGCCCGGTGAGTGCCGCCTCGATGGCAATCTGCGCGGTTTCGTGGTCGCGAATCTCGCCGAGCAGAACAACGTCGGGGTCGCAACGCAGAATGCTGCGGAGTGCGCTCGCGAAGGTGAGGCCCGCCTTCGGGTTCACCTGCACCTGGTTGATGCCGACCATGCGGTATTCCACCGGATCTTCGACCGTGATCACGTTGATCTCCGGTCGGGCCACCGAATAGAGGGTGGTGTACAGGGTCGTCGATTTGCCCGACCCGGTCGGCCCGGTCACGAGGATCATGCCGTAAGGCTTGGAGTAGGCCGTCTTGAAGGCGTCGTAGTTGTGGTCGAGCAGTGACAGGTCGCGCAGGTCCATGCTCGTGGTCGAATTGTCGAGGATTCGCATCACGACCTTCTCGCCCCACACGGTCGGCAGGGTCGCCACGCGCAGGTCAATCTTGCGGCCGCCGTGACTGACCGACATACGGCCGTCCTGCGGTTTGCGACGCTCCGCGATGTCGATGTCGGCCATGATTTTCAGGCGGCTGATGACGCCGTTCTGAATGCTCTTCGGTGCGCTCGGCATCTCGTGCAACACTCCGTCGATGCGATACCGCACCCTCAGGCTGACCTCCCCGGGCTCTATATGGATGTCGCTGGCCTTGTCCTGGATGGCCTGACTCACGAGCAGGTTCACGAAGCGCACGATGGGTGCAGCATCGTCGCTGGCTTCATCGCTCGGATCAGGCGTCGACAGGATCGAGTCGTGTTCTTCCTCAAGCGTGGTCGTGAGGTTGCTGAGCTCGTCGTCGGCGCGATGGAACCGAGCGATCGCCGCGAGCAGATCGCTGCGCTCGGCGACCACCGCAGACACTCGCATGCGAGAGGCCTCACCGACATCGTCAAGCGCGAACACGTTACCGGGATCCACCATTGCGAGCACGAGCCGCCCGCCCTCAATACCGATTGGCAGCACTTCGTGTCGTCGACAGACCAGCGGCGACACGAGGGCGAGGGCACTCGCCTCGACCGCATACTCGAGCAGTTCGACAAAGGGAAGATTAGCCTGGGCGGCTCGTGCCTTCGCGAACTGCAGCTCGGTGATAATTCCGCTGTCGACAAGCCGCCGAACGGCGCCCTCATCGGCCGGATCCCCCGCCAACAGGGTGTCGAGAGCTTCGATCGGAAGCAGACCGTGCAGAATGAGAATCTCAGTCAGGGTTGCCACACACGCCTCCCCCAAACTGGGCACAATTACAGTAGAACCCGAGTATACGTCTCTTCACCCCGTTTCCCGTCCTCCTCCCTTCGCCCTCCGGCTACTTTCCGGGCCCGGGCCCGGAAAGTAGGACCGGGATAGATCATGGACCCGGTTCCCTACGGTGGGCCCGGGCGGCGGGGCGGGCGCGCGAAGCCAGCACGCGGCATCCGCTGCCCGGCACCGCGCTCGAGTGCTTAAACGACGGATGGCCCCTGCCGAAGCAGGGGCCATCCGTTTAGAACTGCGGGTTAGTTATACGTACCCGGCGCCAGGTCGTCCGACGAGAAGCTGTCGAAGTCGACGAAGCTCAGGTCACCCTCATTGAACGTTGCATCTTCGGTGAAGATGCGGTTCGGGTAACGCTCAGCCTTGGCTTCTTCCGTGGCCTCGACGGTGACGTCGCGGTAGCGGGGAAGGCCGGTTCCAGCGGGGATCAACTTACCGATGATGACGTTCTCCTTGAGGCCCATCAGCGGGTCGCTCTTGCCTTCCATGGCCGCCTGGGTCAGAACCCGGGTGGTCTCCTGGAAGGAAGCAGCCGACAGCCAGGACTCGGTCGCCAGCGATGCCTTGGTGATACCCATGACTTCCTGGCGAGCGGATGCCGTCTTCTTGCCCTCGGTGAGCGCGGTGCGGTTGAGGTCGTTGTACTTCAACCGGTCAACGAGCTCGCCCGGAAGCAGTCCGGTGTCACCGTGTTCGACGACGGTCACCTTGCGAAGCATCTGACGAACGATGACCTCGATGTGCTTGTCGTGAATCGGTACACCCTGCGAACGGTAGACCTCCTGCACACCGGAGACGAGGTGCTTCTGCACCGCGCGAACACCCTTGACGCGAAGAACTTCCTTCGGGTCGACGGCGCCGATGATGATCTGCTGCCCCAGCTCAACGTGCTGGCCATCCTCAACGAGGAGGGTTGAACGCTTGAGCACCGGGTAGGCGATAGCTTCGTCGCCACTGTCGGGGGTCAGGATGACCTTGCGGCCCTTGTCCGAATCCTCGATCGTGATGCGTCCGGCAGAGTCGACGATGGGCGATGCACCCTTGGGGGTACGCGCCTCGAACAGCTCCTGAACACGCGGCAGACCCTGGGTGATGTCGTCAGCGGATGCCGACCCACCCGTGTGGAAGGTACGCATGGTCAGCTGGGTGCCGGGCTCACCGATGGACTGTGCGGCAATGATACCGACGGCCTCACCGATGTCGACGAGCTGGCCGGTAGCGAGCGACCGGCCGTAGCAGACCGCACACACACCGACAGCCGACTCACAGGTCAGCACCGAACGCACCTTGATGGTTTCGACACCACCGATAATGAGCTTCGCGATGAGCACGTCTCCGACGTCGTCTCCGGCGTCGGCGATGACCTCACCGGCAGCGTTAACCGCGGCTGCGGCCAGGCTGCGGGCGTAGACCGCGTTCTCGACGTTGAAGTCGACCAAGAGGCCGCCGTCTTCGCCCCGCAGGAGCGCACCGGTCGTGGCGTCGGTTCCGGCGATGGGCAGTTCAAGGCCCTTCGTCGTTCCACAGTCGTCTTCGCGGATGATGACATCCTGCGAGACGTCCACCAGACGACGGGTGAGGTACCCCGAGTCAGCGGTACGCAGAGCAGTGTCGGCCAGACCCTTACGAGCACCGTGAGTAGCAATGAAGTACTCGGCGACGGACAGGCCTTCGCGGTAGCTCGAGATGATCGGGCGAGGGATGATCTCACCCTTCGGGTTGTTCACGAGGCCTCGCATGCCGGCGATGTTACGCACCTGCAGCCAGTTACCACGAGCACCCGAGGTGACCATGCGGTTGATCGTGTTGTCGGCCGGGAAGTTCGCCTGCATCGCTGCGGCAACGTCTTCCGTGGCGCGAGTCCAGATCTGGATGAGCTCCTGGCGACGCTCGAGGTCGGTCGTGAGACCCTTCTCGAACTGTGCCTGAACCTTGGCGGCCTGCTTCTCGTAGCCGGCAACGATCTGCGGCTTGTTCGGCGGGGTCAGAATGTCGCTGAGCGCAACGGTTACACCGGAACGGGTTGCCCAGTAGAAACCGGCATCCTTGATCCGGTCGAGGGTTGCAGCAACCTCCACCTTGACGTACCGCTCCGCGAGGTCGTTGACGATGGTCGACATGGTGACCTTGTTGGCAACGTCTTCGAAGTACGGGTAGTCGGCCGGAAGCGCCTCGTTGAAGATGGCTCGACCGAGGCTCGTGGTGACGAGAACGGTTCCGACAGCCTGGCCGCCCACAAGTTCGACGCCTTCGGGCTGCGTGCCCTCGGTGAAGTACTTGTCGGTCAAGCGGATGCGCACCCTGGCATTCAGGTCGAGCGACTTCTGGTCGAACGCGAGAATGGCCTCGGACACGGTGGAGAATGCGCGGCCTTCTCCGACCACACCTTCCTTCATCGTGGTGAGGTGGTGCAGACCGATGATCATGTCCTGGGTGGGCAGGGTCACCGGGCGGCCGTCAGACGGCTTGAGGATGTTGTTCGAGGCGAGCATCAGGATGCGTGCCTCGGCCTGGGCCTCAACCGAGAGCGGAAGGTGGACGGCCATCTGGTCACCGTCGAAGTCGGCGTTGAACGCCGCGCAGACGAGCGGGTGCAGCTGGATTGCCTTACCTTCAACGAGCTGAGGTTCGAAGGCCTGGATGCCGAGGCGGTGCAGGGTGGGTGCACGGTTGAGCATGACCGGGCGCTCGCGGATGATTTCCTCGAGCACGTCCCAGACCTGCGGACGTGAGCGTTCGACCATCCGCTTGGCAGCCTTGATGTTCTGAGCGTGGCTCAGGTCGATCAGACGCTTGATCACGAACGGCTTGAACAGCTCGAGTGCCATCTGCTTGGGCAGACCACACTGGTGCAGCTTGAGCTGCGGGCCGACCACGATGACCGAACGGCCAGAGTAGTCCACGCGCTTGCCGAGCAGGTTCTGACGGAAACGACCCTGCTTTCCCTTGAGCATGTCGCTCAGGGACTTGAGGGCACGGTTACCGGTACCGGTGACCGGGCGACCACGACGACCGTTGTCGAACAGTGCGTCGACGGCCTCCTGCAGCATCCGCTTCTCGTTGTTCACGATGATCTCGGGAGCACCGAGGTCAAGCAGACGACGCAGGCGGTTGTTGCGGTTGATCACACGACGGTAGAGGTCGTTGAGGTCGCTGGTGGCGAAACGCCCACCGTCGAGCTGCACCATCGGGCGCAGTTCCGGCGGGAGCACGGGTACGACGTCGAGCACCATTCCGGCCGGCGAGTTGCCGGTCATGATGAAGGCGTTGACCACGCGCAGACGCTTGATGGCACGGATCTTCTTCTGACCCTTGCCCTCAGCGATCTGCAGGTGCAGGTTTTCGCTCTCGGTGACCAGGTCGAAAGCCTCAAGGCGCTTCTTGATGGCTTCGGCGCCCATGTAGGCCTCGAAGTACATTCCGAAACGGTCCTGGAGCTCGTGGAAGACGGAGTCTTCCGGCTTCAGGTCGCCGACCTTGAGGGTGCGGAAGTCCTCCCACACGCGCTCGAGGTGCGCGATCTGCTCGTCCAGGGACTTGCGAACCTGGCCCATTTCCTTCTCGGCGGCGTCCTTCGTGCGCTTCTTCTGGTCGCTCTTGGCGCCTTCGGCCTCCAGTGCTGCGAGGTCGGTTTCAAGGCGCTGCAGGCGATCGGCGATGCGCGAGTCGCGGCTGGACTCGATGGTCTTGAGTTCGAGGCGAAGCTCGTTCTCGAGGCCAGGCATGTCCTGGTGGCGACCGTCTTCGTCCACCGTGATGACCATGTACGCAGCGAAGTAGATGACCTTTTCGAGGTCCTTCGGAGCCATGTCCAGCAGGTAGCCGAGACGCGAGGGCACACCCTTGAAGTACCAGATGTGCGTGACCGGAGCAGCGAGCTCGATGTGGCCCATGCGCTCACGGCGCACCGACGACTTCGTGACCTCTACACCGCAACGCTCGCAGACGATGCCTTTGAAGCGAACACGCTTGTACTTGCCACAAGAGCATTCCCAGTCCCGTGAGGGTCCGAAGATCTGCTCGCCGAACAGGCCGTCTTTTTCCGGCTTGAGCGTGCGGTAGTTGATGGTTTCGGGCTTCTTGACCTCACCGTGCGACCAACGACGGATGTCGTCTGCGGTAGCCAGGCCAATACGAAGCTCGTCAAATGTTGTTACGTCGAGCAATTTCTCTCCTTGGAAAGTTTTCGAAGATTGCGGGGCGGGCCCTGCCTTAACAAGCTCAGATGTCGTCGATGGACGACGACTCAAACCGGGTGGAAATGTTGATGCCGAGTTCTTCCGCAGCACGGAACACCTCGTCATCCGTGTCGCGCAGGCTGACTGCGGTGCCATCGGCCGAAAGTACTTCGACGTTCAGGCAGAGCGACTGCATTTCCTTGATAAGAACCTTGAAGCTCTCGGGAATGCCGGGTTCCTGGATGTTCTCACCCTTGACGATGGCTTCGTACACCTTGACGCGGCCGAGGATATCGTCGCTCTTGATGGTCAGGAGTTCCTGCAGGGCGTAAGCGGCTCCGTATGCTTCGAGCGCCCACACCTCCATCTCACCGAAACGCTGTCCACCGAACTGCGCCTTACCACCCAGCGGCTGCTGCGTGATCATGGAGTACGGACCCGTCGAACGTGCGTGGATCTTGTCGTCGACGAGGTGGTGGAGCTTCAGGATGTACATGTATCCAACGGACACCGGCATCGGGAACGGCTCACCGGAGCGGCCGTCGAAGAGCTGGGTCTTGCCCGAGGAACCGATGAGGCGTTCGCCGTCGCGGGTCAGGGTCGTGGAGTCCAGAAGACCCTCGATCTCGATCTCGAGCGCGCCGTCGAATACCGGGGTGGCGACCTTCGTGCCGGGGGCGGCGCTGAAGGCGTGCTCCGGAAGACGAGCAGCCCATTTCGGCTTGCCCTCGACGTTCCAGCCCTGCTTCGCAATCCAGCCGAGGTGGGTTTCCAGCACCTGACCGAAGTTCATACGACCGGGGATACCGAGCGGGTTGAGGATGATGTCAACCGGGGTTCCGTCGGCGAGGAACGGCATGTCCTCGATCGGCAGAATGCGGGAGATGACACCCTTGTTGCCGTGACGGCCGGCGAGCTTGTCACCCTCGGTGATCTTGCGCTTCTGGGCGATGAACACGACCACGCGCTGGTTGACGCCCGAGCCGAGCTCGTCGTCGCCGTCCTGCGAGTCGAACACCTTGACACCGATGATGGTGCCGCGCTCACCGTGGGGAACCTTGAGCGAGGTGTCGCGAACTTCGCGGCTCTTCTCGTTGAAGATGGCGCGCAGCAGGCGCTCCTCGGCGGAAAGCTCGGTCTCGCCCTTGGGCGTGACCTTGCCGACGAGGATGTCGCCGGGGCGAACCTCGGCTCCGATGCGAATGATGCCACGCTCGTCGAGGTCGGCGAGGAAGTCCGGAGACACGTTGGGAAGGTCGCGGGTGATCTCTTCTTTACCCAACTTGGTGTCGCGGGCATCCACTTCGTACTCTTCGATGTGAATCGAGGAGAGGGTGTCGTCTTTCACCAGGTTCTGGCTCAGGATGATCGCGTCCTCAAAGTTGTAACCTTCCCACGGCATGAATGCCACGAGCAGGTTCTTTCCGAGGGCGAGTTCGCCCTGGTCGGTGGCGGGTCCGTCGGCGATGACCTCGCCGGCTTCGATGCGCTCACCGGCGTTGACGATCACGCGGTGGTTGAAGCTCGTGCCCTGGTTGGAGCGCGAGAACTTGCGCAGGTAGTAGTCCTGCGTGCCGCCCTCGTCGAGCTGGATGGTAACAACGTCAGCCGACACCTCGGAGACCACACCGGGCTTCAGCGCGGTGAGCACGTCACCGGCATCGATGGCCGTGTAGACCTCCATGCCGGTTCCGACGAGCGGGCTGTCGCTGAGAAGCAGCGGCACCGCCTGACGCTGCATGTTGGCACCCATGAGCGCGCGGTTTGCATCGTCGTGCTCGAGGAACGGGATGAGGCTGGTCGCGACCGACACCATCTGGCGCGGCGAGACATCCATGTAGCCGATGTCTTCAGCGGGAACGAGGTCGACCTCGCCACCCTTCTTACGAGCTAGCACGCGGGCCTCGGCGAAGTGCGAGTCCTTGGTGAGCGGCGCGTTGGCCTGGGCGACGATGAAGTCGTCTTCCTCACTCGCGGTGAGGTAGTCGATCGTCTCGGTGACCTTGTTGCCCTGCACACGACGGTACGGCGTCTCGATGAAACCGAACGCATTGATCTGCGCGAACGAGGCGAGCGAACCGATCAGGCCGATGTTCGGGCCCTCAGGGGTCTCAATGGGGCACATGCGGCCGTAGTGCGAGGGGTGAACGTCTCGCACCTCGACGCCGGCGCGGTCACGGGACAAACCACCCGGGCCCAGCGCGGACAGGCGACGCTTGTGCGTGAGGCCTGCGAGCGGGTTGTTCTGGTCCATGAACTGCGACAGCTGCGACGTACCGAAGAACTCCTTGATCGCGGCGACGACGGGGCGCACGTTGATCAGGGTCTGCGGGGTGATCGCTTCGATGTCCTGCGTGGTCATGCGCTCGCGAACGACGCGCTCCATGCGGGACAGTCCGGTGCGAACCTGGTTCTGGATGAGCTCGCCAACGGCACGGATACGGCGGTTACCGAAATGGTCGATATCGTCGATGTCGATGTTGATGTCGGTCATCTTGCCGTCGCGCAGACCCGGAAGGGTGGTCTGGTTGTCGTGCAGGGCGACGAGGTACTTGATGGTGGCCAGAATGTCCGCCAGCGTCAGTACGGAGTCACTCAGCGGCGCTTCGAGGCCGAGCTTGCGGTTGATCTTGTAACGACCAACCTTGGCCAGGTCGTAGCGCTTGGAGTTGAAGAAGAAGTTGTCAAGGAGCGCACGCGCAGCCTCGGCGGCAACCTGCTCGCCGGGACGAAGCTTGCGGTAGATGTCCTTGAGGGCTTCTTCCTTGGTAAGGATGTTGTCCTTCTCGAGGGTGAGCTCGATGGACGCGTAGCCCTTGAACTCCTCAAGGATCTGCTCGCTGGTGAGGCCAAGGGCCTTCAGGAACACGGTCACGGACTGCTTGCGCTTGCGGTCGATGCGCACGCCAACCTGGTCGCGCTTGTCGATCTCGAATTCAAGCCAGGCACCACGGCTCGGGATGACACGGGCGGAGTAGATGTCCTTGTCAGACGTCTTCTCCTGCTCGCGGTTGAAGTACACGCCCGGGGAGCGCACCAGCTGCGACACGACGACACGCTCGGTGCCGTTGATCACGAAGGTGCCCTTGGGGGTCATCAACGGGAAGTCACCCATGAACACGGTCTGAGTCTTGATCTCACCGGTGAGGTGGTTCATGAACTCGGCGTTCACATAGAGGGGTGCTGAATAGGTCTTACCCTTTTCCTTGCACTCGTCAATGGTGTACTTCTCCGGCTCGAGCTCCGGGTTGGTGAAGGACAGCTGCATCGTTTCGCCGAGGTCCTCGATGGGAGAGATCTCCTCGAAGATCTCATCGAGCCCGGTGCGATTCGGCAGGTCCTGGCGTCCGGCCTTCTGGGCCTCGGCGACGCGAGCCTTCCAGATATCGTTGCCGACGAGCCAGTCGAAGCTCTCGGTCTGCAAAGCGAGCAGATCCGGAACGTTCAAGTGGTCGCTGATCTTTGCGAACGACAGACGCTCGTGGGAGCGGCCGTTCTTGGGTGAGTTGGTGGTTGCGTTGCGCGCAGCAGCCAAGGAAATAACCTCCGTGGACCCCGTCAGGTCTAGTTACTGTTATTGGTGATGACTCCGCAGACCCTCGAAAGAGGTGTGCCTCAAGGTGGCTTGAACACGCAAAGCCGACCGCAATATGAAGGCATAGTTTGTCTGGGAGCGCAAGGATCAACTATATGCCTTCCTGACTGATGTGTCCACCTCATTGTTGCGATCGAGCAGATTCTCAGGTATAACCCACCCTTCCCCTTCCCTCGAAAGCGGATGTTGCCGGTACCGCACACACGGAGGGCGCAGACTGGGGGGATGAGTACTGGGCGCAAGGGCGAAGTGGCGACGGACGGGCATCCCTCTGTCGTATTGAAGTTGAGCGGACACACGGCGGTGATCGAACCGGACCGGTTCACCCCCGGCAGCTTTCAACTCGTGGTCGACGGCACTCCGCAGTCGCACGTGAACATCGACCACCCCGACGAGCTCTTCTTCGAGTACATCCAGCGCATCGGGCATGTCATCGATCTGCTCGGGGAACCGCACGAGCCGATCACCGCCGTGCACCTCGGAGCCGGCGCCCTCACCCTGCCCCGCTATGTCGAGGCGACCCGACCGGGCTCGCGCCAGCAGGTGGTGGAGATCGAGAGCGATTTGATCGATCTCGTGCGCGAGGTGCTTCCTTGGGACAAGCGCGCCCAGCTGCGGGTGCGCCACGGCGACGCCCGCGAGGTGCTCGGCAAGCTGCCGGCCGGGCTGAACGGCGCGGTCGACCTCGTCGTGGTCGACATCTTCTCGGGCGCGCGCACCCCGAAGCACGTGACCAGCCGTGAGTTCTTCGCGCTCGCCGCCCCGCTGCTGTCGCCGCGCGGTGTGCTCGCAGTCAACGTTGCGGATGGCCCCGGCCTCGCGTTCGCGCGTGGCCAGGCCGCCACCCTCTCCGCGGTGTTCCCGCACGTGATCGGATTCGCCGAGACCCAGGTGCTCAAGGGTCGCCGTTTTGGCAACATCGTGTTCGTGGCGGCGCACACGCCGATCGACCTCAACTGGATTCCGCGGCTGCTCGCGGGCGGGCCGCACCCGGCGAAGGTGATCGAGGGCGCCGAGCTGAAGGCGTTCATGGCCGGTTCGCTCGTGGCGACCGATGAGACCTCGACGCAGTCGCCGCTGCCCGGCCGCACGGTCTTCCAAATCGGGCATTAGCCGAGCATCCGTTCCGAACTGCGGAGATTCTGCACAATTCGGGTCACCGCACCCCTTGGTTTGACAAATCAGCCCAGATCTCCGCAGTTGTGAACGTTGCCCTAGATAACTCCCCCGATGCGACCCCCACCGGCGCAACACCGCCCCGGCTTCGGCCGGTTTCTCACCGGCGGCGGTACTCTGGGCACACCCGTTCTTTCCCCTGCGGCCGCGGCCGCCCTCGTCAATACAGGAACACACCCTGAGCTTCATCATCGGTTACGATCCCATCACCCTGCGCGAAAAAGTCGACCTGCTGGCCGCTGGCGAGCGACTCGTCGAACTCGGCAATCTGCGCAGCCTGGCCGCCCTCAACGAAAAGGTCGCCCTGCTGCGGCTGGTCGGGCGGCTCGATGAGGCCTGGGAGATCGCGAATGAGGCGCTGCGGCAGTCCCGCTTTACCGGCAACCGGGAGCAGGCGGTGGCCAGTCGCATCCGTCGTGCGCAGGTTTTGCAATTTCAGGGCAAGCTCGATGAGGCCGCGAGCGAGCTGACGCACTGCATCCTCGACTCCGAGGTGCACGAGTGGACCCGCCTCGCCGCCTATGCCCGGCAGCACCGCGGCAAGGTGTACTTCGACCAGGGCAACCTCGAGGGCGCGTTGGCTGACTTCACCGCGGCCGTGTTTCTTCGGGAGAAAGACGGCGCCGACGCCGACGAACTCGACAGCTCGCTGCTCGCCGTGGCCGTCGTTGAATCGCACATTGCGGCCCGCGGGTCCGCGGCCTGACCACCTTCCACTTTGGCTGCCGCGCAAAACTCCTGCAATTCGCAGCGGGCGCTCGATACAGGTCCGAAAATACGCGGCACCCGATGCGCTCAGCCAGAAATTGCAGGAGTTGTGCTGCCCGTCGGCCGGAGACAGTGGCCCCCGAGCGAGTTCTACGGCATGCTGTGTTCACCACGAAGGCGAGGTGAACAGTGACTCTTGGGCGAGCGGCGGCCGTCGCATCTGCAACCCTGCTGGTTCTCGTGCTGGCCGCCTGCAGCGCGGACGCGCCGAGCGCTACTCCGTCGACCTCGACACCAGCCGGGCCCGCACCGACCGCGACGGACGCCGGCCCGCTCGCGCCGGTGCATCCGCTCGGCGAACCGGTCGTCATCGCCTCGGAACTCGAGGCGCCCTGGTCGATTTTGCGGCTGCCAGACGGCACCACGCTGATCAGCGAACGCGACACGACCCGGGTGCGGGAGCTGCTGACCGACGGCAGCCTGCGTGAGGCGGGAAAAGTGTCGGCCGCGCAGCCGAACGGTGAAGGCGGCCTGCTCGGCCTGGCCTTTCTGGCCGACGAAGCAGCCCCCGGCGGAGACGGCTGGGTGTACGCCTATTTCTCCACGGCCAACGACAACCGCATCGAGCGGATGCCGCTGGCCGGCTCCCCCGGCCGCCACACCCTGGGGGCGCCCACCGTCATTCTGAGCGGTATCCCCCGGGCCGGCAACCACAACGGAGGGCGCATCGCGTTCGGTCCGGACGGCCTGCTCTATGCGACCGCTGGCGACGCGGGAGACACCGTCAACGCCCAAAACCTTGATGCCCTCGGTGGCAAGATCCTGCGCATGACCGCGACCGGGCAGGTACCCGACGACAACCCGTTCGGCACGCTGGTGTACTCGTTCGGGCATCGGAATCCGCAGGGTTTGGCGTGGGATTCGCGCGGACAGCTCTGGGCGAACGAGTTCGGCCAGAACACCTGGGACGAGCTCAACCGTATCGTTCCCGGTGGCAATTACGGCTGGCCGCTGGTCGAAGGCCAGGCCGGCAACTCGGCGTACATCGACCCGGAGCAGCAGTGGTCGACCGACCAGGCCAGCCCGAGCGGCATCACCATCGTGAACGACACCGTCTTCATGGCGAGCCTGCGCGGAGAACGGCTGTGGAGCATCCCAATCACGACGGAGTCCTCCACAGACACCCCCACCGAGTGGTTTGTGCACAGTTTCGGTCGATTGCGCGACGTGGTGCCCGGGCCTGCTGGCACACTGTGGTTTGTGAGTAATAACACGGATGGCCGGGGCTCGCCGGCGGCCGGTGACGACCGGCTCTACCAAGTCGAGTTGCGCCAAGTTCAGGTTGGTCCTTAATGGCCGACCTCGCTCAGGTGCGCCGCTGGGCTGACGCACTCATCGTGCTGCACCTCGACCCCAGCTGGACTTTCGGCTTCGACAACGCGAAGAAGCGGGCGGGCCTCTGCAATTTCAGCAAGAAGCACATCACCGTGTCGCGCTACCTCGCCTCGCGCTACGTCGACGACGACGTCTACCAAATTCTGCTGCACGAGCTCGCGCATGCCCTGGCCGGCCCGCGCGCCGGACACGGCCCGCGGTGGAAGAAGATGGCACACGACCTCGGCTACGACGGCAAGCGCACCCACGACGGTGAGATCGCCAATGAGCTCGCGCCGTGGGTGGGCACCTGCCCCGCCGGGCACACCCACTTTCGGTACCGGCAGCCCACCCGGCCCCTGGCCTGCGGGCTCTGCGCCCGCCGGTTCGACCAAGCGCACGCCATCACCTGGCTCAGGCGGGAGATCACATCGGCGATCCGGCGCCGGGCCGCGGCATCCGCTGGGCCCTAGTGCGTCACCCGGCCGGGTTCAGTGCGTGTCGTAGCGGGCGAGGGCGTCGGCATCCGTTGCGAGGGTCATCGCCCGGCGCGCGGTGTCGAGCGCGGTCACCGGGTCACTTTCGGCCACGGCGAGCGCCAGCTGCCGCTCGGCCTCGGCCAGGCGCGTGCGGGCTGCAGCTTGCACCCGTCCGCGGTGCGCGGCCACGAAGTCGCGAGTGACGGTGATCTGGCTGCGCGCGGTGAGCAGCGCCCCGGCCAGGGCGGTGCGCGCGTTGTCGAGGCGCAGCTGGCGGTTGCGCGCCTCCGAGCGGATGCTGTCCAGCCCGTTCATCGCGGCCTCGAGGGTCACCAGATCCGCGGCCGGGTCGCTCGGCCGCCCGGGCTCGCGGAGAGACGCCTGCACGGAGGCGGCGTCGGCGATGACCTGGTTAAGCGACGCGCTCGTGTCGGACTCTTCGTGGCCATCGCGCAGGGCACGGGCTTCGGCGAGTTCCGTACCGGCAGCATCCAGCGCCTTCTGCAGGTTTGCGAAGCCGCGGTGGAGCTGGTCTTCGCCGGTTTCGATCGCGTCGAGCAGCTGCGTCGCCTGGAACAGGGCGTGCTCGGCTGCCTGCAGCTGCTCGCCGACCGGCTCAGTAGCTGCCAGGCGCGCCGCCGCCGCATCCGCACTCGCCCGCGCAGCGTCCAGAGCCGTGCGGGCCCGGTCGACGTTGCCGCTGATCGGCGCGAGCGCGGCGGCCGAATAGCTGAGGCCGAGCCTCGTGAGGGTGCTCGCTCCGCCCGCAACGCGGTCGGACACCCGGCCCTGTCGACGGCGCAGTTCGTCGATCTGCTGCGGCGCATTGCGCTCCACACCACGTTTGGCCGTGAAATCGCGGGCCTGGTTGGTCAGCCGACCGGTCGCTTCGTCGGCGAGCTGCACGATCTGGTGGTTCCAGCGGGTGCGCTCGAGAGCGCTGTCCGGCACCGCGTCATCGAGTTTCTGCTGCAGCGCGAAGGCATCGCTGAGCTGTCGCCTCGAGGTCGCGAGCGCGGTGGCGAACTCCCGCGTTGCCGATTCCCCGAACTGCGCGATCGCGAAGCTGAGTTCGTCGGTGGCGTCCTGCACCACGTCGTCGGCGCGCACCAGGCTGCTCGACGCGTTGCGTTCCAGCTCGGTGGCCACTGCTCTCACCTGCCCGAGCCTGGCCCGAGTGCGCCGCCGCGAGGCGCCGACCAGCGCCCAGACCCCGGCCACAACGAGGCCGATAACGATGACCGAGGGTACCCACCAGAGATCGCCATTCATGGGCTTGAGTCTAATAAGGGATTACTGACCAAACGCCCTACCGGTCGTCGGCGGAGGGCCGGCGCATCTGCTGCCGAATCGTCTCGAAGTCGTGCCGCGAGATCTCCAGCACGCCGGCTCGCAGCTGAAAACCCCAGTTGAGGTTGTCTCGGGTCAGTTGCAACACGGGCAACAACGGGCGGATGCTGGTGGGCCAGGCATCCAGGTCGTAGTCCGCCCGGCGTCGCCACGGACGAAATTCGTTACCGGGGTCGCCGACCTGGTACGCGTAGGCATCCGCTATGCGACCGATCGCGGTGAATTCCTTGAGCGGTTCGCCCTCGATCGCGGTCTTCGGCGAGTAGTAGACGATACCGTCAGCCTCGCCCATCTGCGCGATCATGTCGCCGGCACCACGGTTGGCGCGGGCAATTCCCAAATCAACACCGCGCAGCACATGCTCGCGATGCACAACGCCCAGCCAGAACCGAATTGCCACCTGTCTAGTTGTACTGCATGCCGTCGTCAGACCAAACTAGAACCATGCGCGTACTGCTGAAAGAGATCCTCGACTGCACACCGGATGCCGCCTGGCACGCCATTCACAGCCCCGCCGTGTTTCGGGAGGTGAGCAGCCCGTTCATGGCGGTCGAGTCCCTCGAAGCCGACGGTTTTCCCACCCGCTGGGAGCCCGGCGAACACCCCGCCGTGTTCACCGCGCTCGGTCTCGTGCCGATGGGCACCCAGGTCATTCGACTCGCTGACTCCACGCACCGACCCGACGGAGTGCGCATTCTGCGCGACACCGGCCGCGGGGTATCCGGTGCGCTCAGCGCGGTCACGCTGTGGGACCACCGCATGGCCATCGCGCCCGACCCGGCCGGCACCGGAAAAACGCTCTACCGCGACCAGCTCATCTTTCGCGGGCGGCCTGCCACGCTCGCGCTCTGGCCCACCTTCTGGGCGTTCTGGCAGTGGCGCCTGCTGCGGCTCAAGCGCCTCGCCCCCACCTGGCAGCACGACGTCGGCATCGACGACCCGAACTTCGTGCCGCCGGCGCAGTCAGCGGACTCCAACGGCACCGCCGAAACCGCCCGCGACTAGCGGATGCCTGCTGTGCGCCGCGCCCGGCGGCGGTAGCGTAGCCCGTATGAGTTCTTCCCTCGGAGCCTTGCAGATCGCCGACTGGCGCCGTCGCGTAACCGGACTGTATGCCGGGGTGCGGCAACTGAGCGCGAGCAGCCCGAAGAGCGGGCACGATCTGTGGCGTTCCGGGCGCGACGAACTGTTCGCCGGGCATCCGTCGTCGCCGCTACTGCCGGATGACCGCTCGGCATTCACCGGGCTTCCGATTGCCGCCTACGACCCGGACTGGCGGTTCGAGGTCGAGGTTCACCGCGCCGAGCAGCCGTATCGCATGCAGGTGGAGACCGGAACCGACGGCACCGTGCCGTTCGATCTGGTCGGAACCGTGCGGCTGCCGTACCTCGGCTCGCTCGACGTGTGGCGGCTCGCCAGCTACGGCGGCGGACTTTTCCTGCCGCTGAAAGACGCCCTGGCCGGCAAAAACGACGGAACCTACGGCGGCGGGCGCTACCTGCTCGACACCATCAAGGGCGCTGATCTCGGCCCGGGTGTTGGCGACGACACCCTCATTCTCGATTTCAACTTCGCCTACAATCCCTCCTGCGCGTACGACCCGATGTGGGCCTGCCCGTTGCCGCAGGCCGGCAACATCATCGACACCCCGGTGCCCGTCGGCGAGCTCTACCACGGCGACCACTCCTAGCTATCCGGGTGCCCGCTCATAACTGCGGAGAATTCACCGATTCGCGCGCCTCCGGGTGCGATATTGTGCGAATTTTCGAAAATCTCCGCGGTTCGGTCCAGCACCCCGGATACGAGGGTAAAAACGGGTGGGCACGGAG
Source organism: Cryobacterium sp. TMT1-2-2 (assembly GCF_004403505.1). Classification (NCBI taxonomy): domain Bacteria; kingdom Bacillati; phylum Actinomycetota; class Actinomycetes; order Micrococcales; family Microbacteriaceae; genus Cryobacterium; species Cryobacterium sp. TMT1-2-2. The sequence continues at coordinate 66,431 of NZ_SOGS01000023.1, forward strand.
CCGATTTGACAGCATCCGCTAGAGTGGGAGTACTTGCGAGTGCGTAGTTGCGCTCGCTGCGTCGTAGAACGCCCTCTTCTCTATCCGGCGGCCCACCAGGCTGACCTGATTTTTCGAATGAAACATTCTTACGGCGAACGGATGTGCCCTTCGGCACCTTCGCCATGTGAATCCTCCTGGTTCGATTATCGCTGCGCGGTAAACAAACGGGCGAGGAGACTGATGCCCCGAAAGGCACCACTTTGTCTACAGCTTTATCTACAACTTTCAGTACGCTCGGCGTGCCGGCTCCCCTGGTCAAGGTTCTCTCTTCACAGGGAATCGACACCGCTTTCCCCATTCAGGTCGACACCCTTCCTGACACTTTGAACGGCCGCGACGTACTCGGCCGCGGCAAGACCGGCTCGGGCAAGACCCTGGCCTTCTCCATCCCGATGGTCTCTCGCCTCGGTGGCAACCTCGCCGGCGGCAAGCGTCGCCCCGGTCGCCCCCTCGGCCTGATTCTCGCGCCGACCCGCGAGCTCGCCACGCAGATCACCAACGCCATCACCCCGCTCGCCGAGGCCTACGGCCTCAACACCACCACCATCTTCGGCGGCGTCTCGCAGGGCCGTCAGGTCACCGCGCTCAAGGCCGGCGTCGACATCGTCGTCGCCTGCCCCGGCCGCCTCGAAGACCTCATGAAGCAGGGTTTCGTGAACCTCGATTCCGTCGAGATCACCGTGCTCGACGAGGCCGACCACATGGCCGACCTCGGCTTTCTGCCGGTCGTCACCCGCATCCTCGACAAGACCCCCGGCAACGGCCAGCGCATGCTGTTCTCCGCCACGTTGGACAACGGCGTGGACAAGATCGTAAAGCGCTTTCTGCACGACCCGGTGATGCACTCGGTCGACGAGGCCAACAGCCACGTCTCGGCCATGACCCACCACGTGTTCGAGGTCTCCGGCGTTGACGCGAAGAAGGAGCTCGTGCAGAAGCTCGCGAGCGGCTCCGGCCGTCGCATCCTCTTCATGCGCACCAAGCACCAGGCCAAGAAGCTCGCCAAGAGCCTCACCGACGCTGGCATCCCCTCCGTCGACCTGCACGGAAACCTCTCGCAGGTTGCTCGTGACCGTAACCTCGCCGCCTTCAGTGCCGGCACGGTCAAGGTTCTCGTCGCCACGGATGTCGCCGCTCGCGGCGTGCACGTCGACGACATCGAACTCGTGATTCACGTTGACCCGCCGGCCGAGCACAAGGCGTACCTGCACCGTTCGGGCCGTACCGCCCGGGCCGGCAGCGCCGGTGACGTCGTCACCGTCGTACTGCCGGAGCAAAAGCGCGACACTGACGCGCTTCTGCGCAAGGCCGCCATCAAGGTGACCCCGCAGCGCGTCGATGCCGCCTCCCCCGCCGTCGACGCCCTCGTCGGCGATGTCGCCGCCTACGTCAAGCCGGCGCCCCGAGTCGAAGCGCCGCAGCAACAGCGCCAGTCGCAGGGTGGCCGTTCACAGGGCGGTCGCTCGCAGGGTGGCCGTTCACAGGGCGGTCGCGCAGAAGGCGGTCGCTCGCAGGGTGGCCGTTCAGAAGGCGGTCGCGATGCCGGCGCCAGCCGCTCCGGCGGAGGTCGCGACGGCGCTCGCACTGACCGCAACGACGGCGGCCGCAGCCGCGACTCGGCTCCCGCCGGTGGAGCTCGTCGTGAGCGCACCGGTCGTCCGGCCGGCGCTGCCACCAGCGCGCCCCGCTCCGGTTCGGCCGCTGGCCGCTCCGGCGGAGCCCGCGTCGGCAGCCTCCAGGTCGGCGGACTCGTTCGCGGACCCGGCTCGGGTGGAGCCGGCCGTTCGGCTCCCCGCCGCTCGCAGGGCTAACCAGCCCGCAGCATCCGCTTGCTAGAACGGGTCGGTCCTTTCGGGGCCGGCCCGTTTTGCGTGCCCCGCGTCACGGGGCACCCGCAAACACGGTTAGTGTCGAGACATGAACACCACAGTTGTCGTTCGACCCGTCAGCGAAGCGGATGCCGAAAACCTGGGCCGCGTACACGCCGCCTGCTGGCATGAAACGTACGATCACCTGCTCAGCCAGGCCGCCCTGTCACAGCTGCGGCCCCAGCGCCTCGCGGCCCTCTGGGGCCGCTTCACAACCCAGGGCGTGCAGTACCGCCAGAATGTCGTGCTAGTGGATGGCGAAATCGTGGGCTTCGCCGGCAGCGGACCGACGCGCGACGGGGACCATCCCACTCCAAACGAGTTGTTCTTCCTCTATCTGCTCGAGGCGAATCACGGGTCAGGCGTAGGCCAGCAGCTCTTCGATTCCGTCGTGGACCCCGGTCCGTCTTCATTGTGGGTAGCTGCAGACAACCCTCGGGCGCACGCCTTCTACGCCCGAAACGGCTACGTAGCGGACGGTCTCGAGCGCAACGAAGAGGTGCTCGGCGAAAAGCTGCACGAGGTGCGTCTGGTTCGCTAGGTCCCGCTCACAAGTGCAAAGTTCGCCCTACAGCGCTCGAATGCAGCCCCAAAGCCCCCAACGGAGGTTTTGGGCATATTCAAAGCAATAGGGTGAGCGGATGAGTCCTTCCGCAGCCCCCGAGGCGATCCCTGTCATCCTCGATGTTGATACCGGGGTCGACGACGCCCTGGCCATTCTGTTTGCCCTCGCGCACCCGGGCATCAACGTGCTCGGCATCAGCTGCGTGGCTGGCAACGCCTCCCTCGAGCGCGTCGTCGAAAACACCCTGCGTATTCTCGACGTCGCGGAGGCCCCATACATTCCGGTCGCTGCCGGAGCCCGCCGCCCCTTGCTCGAACCAGCCCGATCGGCCGCGCACGTCCACGGCGAAAGCGGCCTCGGCACGCTGCAGCTTCCGCCGACCGACCGCCAGCCGGAGACGATCAGTTCGATCGAGCTCATGCACAGACTGATCCAGGCCAGCCCACACCCGGTCACCCTGGTTGGGCTGGCGCCGCAGACCAACCTCGCACTGCTGTTGCGGCAGTACCCCGACGTCGTGAACAACATCGAGCGCATCGTGTTCATGGGCGGATCCACCACGGTCGGCAACGCCACCGCCGTCGCCGAATTCAACGTCTGGCACGACCCGGAAGCCGCGGCCATCGTGCTCGACTCCGGCGTGCCCACGTTCATGTACGGTCTCGATGTGTTCAATCAGGTGTCGATCCCGGAGCATGTCGCTGATGCCCTGGTGCAGAGCGACTCCAATCTCGCCCAGGTCGTCGGTCGACTACTCGGCAACCGGATCGCGCTCGGGTCGGGCCGTAACGCCGAATACACGGGCCTCATCGGTGACGCCGGAGCCCTCTGTGCCCTCGTCGATCCCTGCGCCCTCACCATCGAGATGTTGCCGCTGCGGGTGCAGCTCGCCGGCTACGGGCGCGGACAGACGCTGGTCGACAAGCGCATCCACCCGGGAGAAGACATCGTGCACGGGCTGGCGACCGAGTGGGAGGCCGCCGAGGTAGCCCTCGACGTCGACGTCGACCGCTACGTACGCTTGTTCCTCGACACGCTCGGCCTCGGATCGGCGCTGGAGCAGTAATCAAGCGGATGCCGCGCGCGGCATCCGCTGAGCGGGTCAGTACAGCTGACCCACGGAGGCCAGGGCCGCGCGCAGCAGGGTGCCGCGACCGCCTTCCATCTCGGCGGAGACCCCCGGCGAGGCGGCCTCGGCCGGCGTCATCCAGGTGATTTCGAGCGCGTCCTGGCGGGGGTCGCAGGTGCCGGTGACGGGAACGACGTAGGCCAGCGAGACGGCGTGCTGGCGGTCATCCGTGTAGGCGGTGATGCCCGGCATCGGAAAGTATTCGGCGACCGTGAACGGCACAGGGCTGGCCGGCAGCTGCGGAAAGGCCATCGGACCGAGGTCTTTTTCGAGGTGGCGGAACAGCGCGTCGCGCAGGGTCTCGCCGTAGAGCACACGGCCGGAGACCAGGGTGCGCGTCATCTCGCCGGTAGGACGAGCGCGCAACAAAACGCCGACCTCGACGACCTGACCGAGGCCATCGACCCGCACGGGCACGGCCTCGATGTAGAGGATTGGGAGCCGACGACGAATCTCGGCGAGCTCGACGTCCTTCAGCCAGCCCGGATTCGTATTCGGAGCTCCCACGGGGGGCTTCGGCGTCCAGTCCGGGTCTGGGTCAGGGGTTCGCACGCTCATAGTGCCATTCTGTCCTACGCTGGCCCCGGCTGCGCACTCGAGCCGTTACGCGATGTGGAGAACGGGCGCGGCAATGGAAGTATGGAAGGACACGGCGCCGCGAACCCGGGAGGACCCATGACCACCAGCACCCCCATCGACAACTCGGCAGTACTCTGGTCGGCGACCGGCGCCGACCAGGCTGACCGCCCGTTGTTGATCATCATGCACGGCTACGGCTCGCACGAGGGCGACCTGTTCTCGCTGGCCCCGCACCTGCCGCTCGAACCGGTGATTGCCGCCCTGCGCGCGCCGCTGCCGGCGCCGCTCCCGGTCACCGACGGCTGGGCCTGGTTTCCGATCAGCGAACCGGGCAGCCCAGACCCGGCCACCGTCACCGCCGCGGTCAACGCCGTGCTCGACTGGCTCGACGCCCTGCCGCAACAACCGCCATCGATCGGTCTGCTCGGATTCTCCCAGGGCGGAGCGATGGCGCTCGAACTGCTGCGTGCCGCGCCCGACCGGTTCAGTTTCGCGGTGAACCTCTCTGGATTCATCGCGACCGGCCCCCAATTTAGCGACGCCGAGCTGGCCGAACAGCCGCTTCCGGTGTTCTGGGGGCGCGGTACCGCCGACGGCGTGATTCCGCCCAGCGCGATCGAACGCACCCAGGCCTGGTTGCCCGACCACAGCACCCTCACCGAGCGCATCTACGAGGGACTTCCCCACTCGATCTCGCAGGCCGAACTCGGCGACGTGGTGAATTTTCTGCGCACCCAGTACGCCTCAGTCGCGGCCGAGCCGACCGCCTAAACACACGAAAAGCGGATGCCGGTCACCGGCATCCGCTTTCAGCGGGTCAGGAGCGGTCGCGCTTGGCCTGCTCCTGCGAAGCCTGACGCTCGACGTGCGCCTTCTTAGCGGCGCGCTGGGCGTCGCGGTCTTTCACGGCGATCTGGTCGGCGCGCACGCCGGCCTGGGTGGAACGTTCCAGCACGAGCCAGGCCGGCGGCTGCTGCAGCAGGGCGGCGATCTCAGCGGTGGTCAGTGGGTCGGTGATCTCACTGCGGGCCAAGCCGGAGATCGAGACGCCGAGCTTGGCGGCGACGACCTGGCGTGGGTGCGGGCCGTTGGCGCGCAGCACGGTGAGCCATTCCGGCGGGTTAGCCATGAGGTCGGCCAGCTCGGTGCGACTGACGAATTCGGTCTGGAACTCGGCCGGTGCCGCGCCCGGTAGAATCCCGAGTTTCTGGGCCGCCGTGGCGGGCTTCATGGTCTGGGGCTTCTTCTCGGAACTCATTGTTCAAGCGTATAGCCTGAGAGGGCCCTCGTTTGGGCAAATCGACCTCTGCTGTCCTCAACTACTACGAGAAAGGATGCCGGTGAGCTTTTCCATCGCCTTCGTCGCCGGTGTCACCCCCACCAAATGGACCCGCATCTGGAATGACCGCCGCCCCGACGTTCCCCTGTCCGCGTTTCGCACGGAGCCCGCGGAGCAGATCGCGGTGCTGCACGACGGCCGGGCCGACGTCAGTCTGGTACGCCTTCCGATCGACGACACCAACCTCAGCGTCATCAACCTGTACAACGAGATTCCGGTCGTTGTCGCGTCGAAGGACCACGAAACCCTGCAGGCCGAGACCGTGCTGCTGGCCGACCTGGCGGGTGAACACCTGCTTCAGAACCCGGACGACGTGCCTGAATGGCGCGATATCGCCGACGAGATTCGGGACGGCACCCGCCGCGCCCTGCCGCCCATGCGTGATCTCGACGAGACGATGGAGCAGGTTGCCGCCGGCGTCGGCATCATCATCGTTCCGCACGGGGTCGCCCGACTGTACGGTCGCAAAGACGTGGTCTCCCGCCCGGTGACAGGGGTCGCCGACACCCAGATCGCCCTGGCCTGGATCACCCGCGAGACCAGCGACGACATCGAAGAGTTCATCGGCATCGTGCGCGGGCGCTCCAGGCAGAGCTCGCGAACGGATGCCGGTGCCGCCGCCGCATCCGCTGACACCGAAGAGGCACCGGTGCATAGCGATGGCCGCCCGGGAAAACCGCCGCGCAAACCCAAGAAGACAGACAAAGCCAAGGCCGCGGCCAAAGCCATTCGGGTTGCGGCAGCCAAGGCCAAGCCGGCCGTGCGCAAAAGAACCGAGAGCTCACCCGGCCGCACCCGCCCGACCAAGAATCCCAACAAGGGCAAGGGCCGCGGGCACTAGAAGAACTAGGGGTTTTTCAGCACCGACAGAATGTTGCCGGACGGGTCGGTGAACCAGGCGATGTCCGGCCCTTGTCCGCCGCCGACGGCAATTCCCTTGTCATTCTGCTCAAAGCCGTCGGAGCGCAGAAAATCTACGCCGCGTTCGGTGAGTTCGTCGACCGTGGCATCAAGATCGGTCACCGCGAAATTCAGGATCGTATAGGTCGCCGGCACGAAGTCCGGCTTGGGGTAGACGATGACGGTGGCTCCGCCTGGCAGGGCTATGCGCAGCATGCCCATCTCCCCGACGGAGACTTCGAGGCCGAGGGTTTCGGCATAGAAGGTGTGCGCGGCGTCGAGGTCGGAGACCGCGAAACCACTGAATCCGGCGACGATACCGACGGCGTGTTCGGTCATGAGGTGACTCCTTTGTCGATGAAAGGTCGGTCAGCGGGAGCTGATCGAGGCGAACTTACGAATGCATAGTGGCACGAACACGAGCAACATCACGGTGATGCCGATAAGAACGGTGAGAATCGGGTTCTGCATGGTCCAGATATCAGGCACCGGTGCCGTGCCGAGGTTGCCGAAGAGCTGGCGCACCGCCTGCACGAGTGAGGACACCGGGTTCCACTCGGCGAAGAGGCGCAGAGGTGTCGGCAGGGTTTCACTCGGCACGAACGCATTTGAGACGAAGGTCAGGGGAAACAGAATGAGAAATGACGCATTGTTGATGACTTCGGGGCTCTTCACGCTCATGCCGAGCAGCGCCATCACCCAGCTGAAGGCGTAGCCGAACAGAAGCAGCAGGCCCACTCCGGCCAGAACCTCCAGCGGCGAGGTGTTCACCCGCCATCCGACGGCCAGTCCGGTTGCCATCATGATCACCATGGAGATGGTGTTGAGCACGAGGTCGCCGTTGGTTCGACCGATCAGCACAGCGGATGCGTTCATCGGCAGGCTCCGAAACCGGTCGATGATGCCCTCTTTCAGGTCGAGCGCCATGGCAGCTCCCGAGAACGTGGCACCGAACACGACGGTCTGGGCAAAGATGCCCGCCATCAGGAATTGCGTATAGTCGCTGCCCACCACGGCGATGGCGCCGCCATAGACCTGACTGAACAGCAGCACGAACATGATCGGTTGGATAACGGCGAAGACCAGCATGTCGGGCGACCGCTTGATCTTGATCAGGTTGCGCTTGGTGACGGTCCAGCCGTCGGAGTACCAGAGCGACAGCGGATTCCACGTCGGTAGCGGCGGCAGGGTGGCCACGCGGGATTCACCCGGGGCGAGGCCGGTCGCCATCGGCGGCTCTACCGGAACCGAAGCGTGCCTGGCGCTCATTTCACTTCCTCCAGGTCTGCCGTGTCGGCGTTCGCCCCGCGCGACTGGTCCCGTTTGGCCTGCGCCCGTTTCGAGAGTTTCGGCCCGTCCGAGTCGTCATCGCTCGCTGTGAGATCGGCTTTGTGCCCGGTGAGCTTGAGGAAAACGTCGTCGAGCGTGGGACGGCGCATTCCGGCATCGTGCAGGGTGATCTCAGCGGCACGCAAATCGGCGAGCATACTCTGCAGGGCGGTAGGCCCATCGGTGACGGCAACGTCGACCCCGCGACCGTCGGCGGAGACCGCAGGATCACCCGAGCCGTACCGGGCGAGAACGTCCCGCGCAGCGGCGCTGTCGGAGGCGTCGACGAGAGCCACCACCACACGGTGTCCACCGATCTGGGCCTTGAGCTGATCCGAGGTGCCGCCTGCGATGACCCGGCCGTCGTCGATGACGACGATGTCATCGGCGAGCTGGTCGGCCTCTTCGAGGTATTGCGTGGTCAGCAGCACGGTCGTGCCGTCGGCGACGAGACGCTTGATGACATCCCACAGGGCGATCCGGCTGCGGGGGTCGAGCCCGGTGGTCGGCTCGTCGAGAAAGAGCACCTTGGGATTGATCACGAGCGCGCCGGCCAGGTCGATGCGGCGGCGCATACCGCCCGAGAAGCCCTTGACCGGCCGGTTGCCCGCGGCGGTGAGCTCGAACAGGTCGATGAGCTCCTGCGCCCGTTTGCGGGCAGCCGCCCCGCCCAGGTGATAGAGGCGACCGACCATCTCGAGGTTCTCGAATCCGGTGAGGTTCTCGTCGACGGCGGCGTACTGGCCAGAGACCCCGATGATGCGGCGTACTGATTTGGGGTGGCGCACGACGTCTATTCCGTCGATGACGGCGGTGCCGGCATCCGGTCGAATCAGTGTCGTGAGCATCTTCACGACGGTGGTCTTTCCGGCGCCGTTCGGTCCGAGGAGGGCTTTGACCGTACCGCGCGGAACCTGCAAGTCGAGTCCGGCGAGCGCGTGCACCGGCCCACTCTTGGATTGGTAGGTCTTGGTCAGGCCGCGGGCTTCTATGATCACGTGGAATCCTTGCCGTATCGGGGGTGCAATCAGCTTCGATGCCATGCTAGTAATCCCCTCCGACATCGACAACCGCCCGCCCGCCCAATCTTGGACCGGGCCCCGTCCCCGGGCGAATCTCGAACCCACTTCCCCATAAGAGGTTCGGCGATGCAGTGTTTTGCGGCCGCGCCACCCGCTGTTCCTGTGAAGATCTCAGGAAGGAGGCCCGTTTCTGGCAGCGACCACGGAGTGTCCTATGCACTGCCGATGAATCGCCCGGGCAGGCCACACGCCTGTCAGTGTTCATGCGGGGAGACACCCCATGGAGAGGTATTTATGACTACGACCACCACGCGATCCACTGACGACCGGATGCGGCCCGCAGCTGCTCATCCCGACGGCACGACCGCGCGCCTGATCGACCAGCACCTGCTCACGCGCCGGATCACCGTTGCGCTGTCGCTCGCCGTCATCGGGGCGATTCACATTCTCGACCTTCCGAGCAAATTCGCCGAAACTCCCTACCTCGCCTTCGCCTACGTCGGAATCATCATTGCCGCAGCCGTGTTGATCGAACGGGTTCTCATCGTGGGATCGAGAATCGACTTCCTCGCCGCCGCTGCGCTGTCCGCGGCCGTCATCGTCGGCTTTGTCATCAATCGCACGGTCGGCATGCCGATGGCGACGGGCGACATTGGAAACTGGTTGGAACCGCTTGGCCTGTTGTCACTCGCCGTCGAGTTCTTCGCCATCTGGCAGTCGCTCGTGGCCGCGCTGGTCTACCACCGCAAGGCGCGCTGACCATTCGGGCTCACCGTTACGGTGACGCGGTTCCAGCCTGAAAACTGGGCCCGCGTTCGTGAGGTGGGCCCGGGCACGCCCGGCTACAGCCGGGCTAGGCGCTCGATGTCCTCGAGGAACTCGGCGGCAACATCGTCGGACACGGTGCGGCGGGTTTCGGAGATCGCCAGGGCATAGTCGTCGGTGCTCGGGCCGTTGATGACGAGCCCGTCGCCGGAACGGTAGAGCGCGTTCTCGAGCGCGTGCTGGGAGGCCCGATGGGCGGCGTACTCGACGTCGGCGGGCGAGAACCCGTCGCTTTTCTCGACCAGAACGGCGAGGTCGACCTCGCCGGACACCGCATCCGGAATGTACCGCTCCCAGATGGCCTGGCGAGCGGCGACATCCGGCAGGCCGATCGGCACGACATAGTCGAAGCGGCCATGCCGGAGGAAGGCGGAGTCGAGCGCGCGAATGAAGTTGGTCGCACAGACCAGCAGGCGTCCGGGCTGTTCGCGGAAGGCCGGAATGATCTTGAGCAGCTCGTTGGTGACGCCCTGCATGGCCGACGGCGGTTCGCCGGAGCGTTGGGCGGCGATCTCTTCGACCTCGTCGATGAACACGACCGCGTGTTCGAGCTCGGAGATTTTGAGAAAGGTTTCGCGCAGTGCTCCCGCGAGCCCCTGCGGGTCGGCAGCGAGTCGCGACGGAAAGACTTCGATGAACGACCACTCCAGGCGGGAGGCGATCGCCTTGGCGAAGGTGGTCTTTCCGGTGCCGGGAGGGCCGAACAGAACGACGGCTTTGGGCGGTGAGACCCCGTATTGCTCGGCGAGTTCGGGCTTGGCCAGGGGCATGACCAACCGGCGCTCGAGCAGTTCCTTCTCGTGCGCCATGCCGCCGACCTTCTGCCAGAGGTCGCGCGGCAGCACCCGGCCGCCCAGCTCGCCGAGCAGCTTGAGCTCCTCGCGCTGCACCGGAATGTGCCGTTCGAAGTAGCGCAGGTTCTTCTTCACTTCGAATCCGCGGTTGAGAAAGGCATCCACCTTGGTCTCGGATTCGGGCATGAGCGCCGAGAGCTTGGTCATGCCGTGCGGGGCCATCCGGGCTTCCAGCGCGGCGAGCATGGCCGTGCCGATGCCCTGGCTCTGCCAGTTCTCGGCGGTGGCAAGAAAAACGATCCAGCCCTGCGCATGGGCGGCCCGGCCGACGGCGGCACCGACGACCTCATCGCCGTGCACCGCCACGACGGCGTGGTCCTTCTCGCAGGAGGCGAGTACCTCGGAGAGACCGTAGACCGGCTCCGTGTCGGACGCCTTGAGTTCTTCCCACAGGCGCAGAATGCCGTCCAGGTCGTCGGAGTGAAAATCGCGCAGTCGCCAGCCAGTCATCGTGAACCTCGCATTGTTGGGTGTGCTGCCAATCTATTGCACCCACTCAGGCTCGAAACGCGGCAGCGAGAATGCCGGACAGCCTGCGCACCGACGGGCGCGCGGCGAATTCGGTCAGCAGGCGGGCGGTCAAAGTGCCACTGCGAGCCGACACGAACCACGGCGGCTTCGGCAGCAGAGCCCACTCACCATGCACCACCGAGCGTGGAAACGGCCGAAACGGCCCACGCACGACGGTGCGCTCCACCTCGTCGAGCAGCAGCGCGTTGTGCACCACGCCAATGCCGCTCTGCACGTTGTCGAGGGTGTGCCCCGGAAACGCTCCCCACGGCGCGGCGGCCGACAGAAAGCCCACGCCGGTACACGCGTTGATCGCAATCGTTCCGTAGCGCAGGCGCGCCACGGCCTGCTCGAACCCCGGCCCAAGCTGTCGGATGGTGGATGGCGCCCCGAGAATATTGGCTCCGAGCGTTCCCAGGAAGTCGCGGTTGACGGTCTCCACCGCCAAGTCAAGAAAGGACTGGCCGGAGGCAGCAAGTTCGACGACGCCCAGCACCGGCGCGAAGTATTCCGTAGTGAGCATAGCTTCGCTCGAAGCGGATGCCGCCACGAGCAGTCGCCCGCCGGGAATCGACCTAGCGGCGGGATACGCGGCACGGGCCGCGCGCATCCGCTCGTCGCTGCCGGGATACCAGGCCGGTCGAGCCGGCGAGGCCGCCGGAGCGGCGGCGACCGCGTCGAGGAATGCGGTCTTCTGCGGCCAGACCGAGCTGAGCACGAGCACCTGGCCAGCGATGCAGTTGTAGCCACCGTTGTGCAGCCGCATGGTGGCCACGTGCTCGGCCTGGTAGCGCAGGTCCCTGGCGCTCCAGCGGCCGGGCAGCACGATGATCGGCGAGACTCCGCCGAGCTCACTGCTGATCGGTTTACCCAGGCCGGGAGTTCTTGAGCCGCCGAACACAATCGCATCGTCTGTGGCCGCGCTGCCGGTGATGTGCACATGGCTGATGCCGGGGTGACGGGCGAGGTAGGCGCCCACGTCGGCGCCGCTGGTGACGGGCGCAGCAGTCCCGCGTCGATGAGCGGGGCGAGCGCCGCGCTATAGACGGCAAGCAGACCGTCGAAGGTGGAATTGAGTTTGAGAATCGAGACCCGATTGTGCGCGATCAGCTCGTAGAGCACGTCGAGGCGTGCGATCGAGGATACATTGCCGGCGCCGAGCACGAGGCCGACGCCATTGCGCGCTGTCGGTGTGAGCTGGCCCAGCCCGGCCTGGGCACGGGCCTGCGCCGCCGAGACGCCCGGTCGAAGCCACGCCCGGGCCGTGAAGCCGTGCAGCAGCAGGCCGTCCCAGGCGTTGTGCGGAAGCACGGCAACGGTGACCCGGCCGTCGGGCGCCCGCCCGAACGCTGGCCGGCGAGGGGGCTCCGCCCGGTGGCGAGCGTGCGGAGCGTGCGGCCCAGCGCAGTCAGGGAGGTGAGCACGCCGTAGGGTCCGGTCAGCTATTCCTCGCCGATGAGCGGCGACGAGGGCTCGAGGCCCTTGGCCCGGGCGGCCGCAGCCCCCCAGGGCTCGGCCTCCGCCGCAACGGATGCCCCGGTGTGCTCCAGCAGCTCGGCGCGCGCCTCGAGGGTGGTCGCCGCCCACCGCTGGCTTCCGTCGGTCAGCTCGGTAATGGCAAGGTCGAGCGCAGCCTGATCTGCCGTCATTGGTCTCCCGTGATTGCGGCCCAGCCTAGTGGGCAAACTGCCGAGAGAGGCTCCGTACGGCGGGGCTAGTGCAGGGCGACCGGGCAGTGCAGCTGCGTGCGTTCACCGGTGCGGTCGATGTCGTGCTGGTCCATCGGCTGGGCGCAGACCGGGCAGCCGCGCACGGGCGCGGGCGCTGCCGGCAGCAGATCGGACCCGCTCGGACCGACCGGCGGCGGCCCGAGAATGGGAAACAGCCGACCGTTGAGCCAAGCCGTGAGTCCGCCAGGTCCCTTGATGCGCGGGTGGGAATCCTTACCGTGTGTCATAACTGTTAGTGTACTAACTAAATGCAGGAAGAACAACCAGCCGGAACGGAACGCCCCCATGACATCGTCAACGCTTGAGAACCCCCTCGCTCTCGACAACCAGGTCTGCTTCGCGCTCGCGATCGCCTCGCGCAACGTCATTGCGCTGTATCGTCCCATACTGGAGCCGCTGGGTCTCACACATCCGCAATATCTGGTGATGCTCGCCCTCTGGGACCAGAGCCCGCGCACGCTCAAGGGCCTCGGCCAGACGCTGTGCCTTGAGCCGGCCACCCTCTCCCCGCTGCTCAAACGCCTGGAAGCGTCGGGCTACGTGCGCCGCCAGCGTCGCGTGGCCGACGAACGCACGCTCGATATCACTCTGACCGAGCGTGGTGTCGACCTGCGTTCGGTGGCCGAATCGATTCCGCCGCGGGTCGTCGAGGCGCTCAATATTCCCCTCGACGACCTGGCGACCCTGCGCGACGCGCTGCACCGAGTGATGGCCGCTACGTCCTGACACGTTCGGGCTAATTTCCTGAATAGGCCCTCAGGACGCATGGACGATACGGGCCGGCATCCGCTGATGGATGCCGGCCCGGGTGAGCCACGTCAGACGACGCGGGTCAGGCGATGGCGTCGGCGACGGTCAGCAGCTCGGCGTGGAAGGCCGAGGCGACGTGCGCGTTGGTGATGCGTCCGTTGTGCACGTTGAGGCCCTTGGCCAGGGCAGCGTCTTCGGCGGTGGCCTTCTTCCAGCCCTTCTGGGCCAGGGCGACGACGTAGGGCAGGGTCGCGTTGGTCAGCGCGCGGGTCGACGTGGCTGGCACGGCACCGGGCATATTGGCGACGCAGTAGTAGACGCTGTCGTGCACGGCAAAGGTGGGGTTGTCGTGGGTCGTGGCGTGCGAGCCCTCGAAGCAGCCGCCCTGGTCGATCGCGATGTCCACGAGCACGGAGCCCGGCTTCATCGATGCGACCATGGCGTCGGTGACGAGCTTGGGTGCCTGCGCGCCCGGAATGAGCACGGACCCGATCACGAGGTCGGCCTCGCGCACCTGCTCGGCGATCTCATACTGGGTCGACGCGCGCGTCTGGATCTCGCCGTTGAAGCGGGCCTCGAGTTGGCGCAGGCGGGCCAGCGACAGGTCGATGATGGTCACATCGGCGCCCATGCCGAGGGCGTTGGCCGCGGCGTGCTCGCCCGCGACACCGCCGCCGATCACGACGACCTTGGCCTTGGGGGTTCCGGGAACGCCGCCGAGCAGGATTCCGCTGCCGCCGTTGGCGCTCAGCAGGTGGTACGCACCGACCTGCACGGACAGGCGGCCGGCGACCTCGCTCATCGGCGAGAGCAGCGGCAGGCTGCGGTCGGGCAACTGCACGGTCTCGTACGCGATCGCGGTCGTGCCCGACTTGATCAGCGCGTCGGTGCACTCAGCGGATGCCGCGAGGTGCAGATAGGTGAACAGCACCTGGCCCTGACGCATCAGCGGGTATTCGCTGGCAATGGGCTCCTTGACCTTCAGGAGCAGTTCGGCCGCGGCCCACACTTCGGCGGCGGTGTCGACAATGGATGCCCCGGCGAGGCGAAAAGCATCATCGGTGATGCTCGAGCCCAGTCCGGCGCCCTTCTCGATGATGACGTCGTGGCCGCGACGGGTGAGCTCGTTGACGCCGGCCGGGGTGATCGCAACGCGGTTCTCGTTGTTCTTGATCTCAGTGGGAATGCCGACCAACATAAGTGCTCCGTCTCGGTTACTTCTGCCGAACGACTCGGCTTTGATAGAGGTAAGACTGCTATTGATTCGTTTCCGCTAGGTAAAATCCGTAGAATCTGCCAGACTTCAAGAATATTCCACGAAATATGCGGCTAGTTGGAGATGTGCGATGGCAGAAACGAAGAGGATTCGGGTCACCGAGACCCTCGACGAAATCGACCGCATTCTGGTCGCGGAACTGCAGGCCGATTCCCGCACCACCAACAGCCGGCTCGCCAGCGCCGCCGGCATCGCCGAGTCCACCTGTGTGTCCCGGGTGCGTTCCCTGGTCAGCCGCGGAATCGTCACCGGCTTCACGGCCATGGTCGACCCGAAGTCGATCGGTCTCGGCCTGCAGGCGCTGATCAGTGTGAGCATTCGCGCGGGCGCCCGCACCCACATTCCCGCGTTTCGGGATTCGATCCGGGTGATGCCGCGCGTGGTGCAGCTGTTTTTTCTCGGCGGCTCCGAGGACTTCATCATTCACCTGTCGGCCCGGGACACCGACGATGTGCGCGATTTCGTGCTGGAGAACCTCTCCGCCAACCCCGCAGTCGCCTCCACCCGCACGAGCATGGTGTTCGAGCACTTCTACAACGGCGTCGCGCCGGAGTAGTTCAGGCGCGCCAGTAGCCGACCTTGCCGAGCAACTGCACCTCGCGATTCGAGCCCTCCGGCACCGCCACCTCGGGCGGAAACACGCCGAAACCGCGCCACATTTCGATGTCGGGCGCGATCTGCTCCCAGAGGTTTTCGACCAGCACGTCGGGCAGCGAGTAGTCGAGACCGATGTGCTTGGCGATGCTCCAGGCCTGGAAGGCCCGGTAGAGGGCGGTGTGCTGCAGAGCTTCGCCGAGAGAATAGTCGCCGTAGCTAAGGTGTACGACCTTGTCGGGGTCGAGGTCGCCGTTGGCTACTTTCGTCGTCGATTCGTTGAGGCGGTCGTAATTGCCGATCGGATCGTCACCGAGCAGGTCGCCCTTATAGGTGTCGCCGACCTCCTCGATCGTGCGGCCTTCCAGCACCGCGGGCAGCCAGGCTTCGTCCTCGGCGTGCGAGGCGAGAATGTCGCGCAGCGTCGGATTCGACTTGCGTGACCACTCGGCTGGTGCCGGCTGGTCGAGCTGCGCGGGAGTGATCTGGTCTACGACGCAGCGCAGCGCGGCATCCGCTTGAAGGAACATCTCTCTCTGCTTCATCGGGGCAAGCTAGCACGGCTGACCCCGATCGGCTAGACGCTCAACCGATCCGGGCCACGATTACGGCGATCTGCGCGACCGTCGGGTTGCCCACCTTCCGCAGGTGCTCGGCGATGGCGTCGTGTACCCGCCCACTGACATCAGCCGAGGACTCGGCGGCCCCAATGCCGATCTTCGCCGTGACCCGCACGCCATCGGACTGCGCAACCGTGTGCACCAGCGGCGCTGCGGGCGCGTGGTGTGCCACCGCATCGAGGGCGGTGGTGAGTACTGTGGCCACGATCGACCGAGCCGGGTACAGCGCGTCGACCCCGGGAACCTGGCGTACCAGCGCGTCAAGCTGGTCGGTGAACGGAATAACCGTGGTCATCAGTGCTCCTTTTCTTGGGCGGATGCATCGGGCAGGGCCTGCAGGTCACTCACCGTGATGTCGATGGCCGCTACGACAAGTTCCGTGTATTTGCCGAGCGCGGCGTACATCGCATGGCGCAGTTGATCGGCGAGCAGCGGAATTTTCTCCCCCGGGAATACGGTCACATCGACCTCGATGACGATCGGCGTGCCGGGTACGTTGACGTCGCCGACCAGCACACACCGGCCTACGAACACGTTCTGCATACGGTCGCCGGACTCCCGCAGAATGCCGCGCACGGCGCCTTCCGTCACGACCAGCCGCGCGGTCGGGACAGGATGGGTCAGCGGAATATCCCGGCCGGCGTGAGCTTCCAGGGCGATGTTGTCGAGAATGGCCGACACCCAGCTGTCGTCCCGCCGCGATTCACGTTCGAGGTCTAGCTTGAGCAATAGCCGTTGGGCCCGGCGCAAGCGTTCGAGACCACGCAGGGCAATCTCACACTCCGGCGAATCGTCGATACTCGGGTCGGCTGGCGTTCGGTCGCGATCCAGGTAGTCGCTGACCTGCTCGATGGTGTGGCCGTTGAGCCCGGCCTGTTCCCGCTCGGTATCATCGAGGTCGAATGCGAGGAAGCGCCTGTTTGCCGGCGTCAGTTCGGTCATCGCCATTCCTCCATCTCGCGAAGCAGGGTTTTTCGGGCACGGGCCAGCAATCCGCGCACGGTCGAGAGCGGCAGGCCCAACTCGGCCGCGATATCACCGTAGCTGTACTCGGCGAGTTCCCGCAGGGTCCAGCAGCGGCGCTGGTCTTCGGGGAGGGTGGCCAGCACCCGGGCGAGAGCCTCGGTCTGCGATTCGGTCTCGGCGAGAACGTGCGGGGCGTGCTCGTCGGGCGCAGGGACATCCGCGTCGTCGATGTTGACGTGCTGACGGCGCGCGCGCACCCGATCGATGCTCTTGCGGCTGACGATGCGCATCAGCCAGCTCTTCACCGCGCTGCCGTCCTCGAGCGTGCCGAGTTGCTGCCAGGCCGTGATGAACGCCTCCTGCACCACGTCATCGGTCTCGTCGTTGGAGCCGAGTACCCGCGTCGCATAGACCCGCATGAGCGGGCCGTACCGCCGCACCAGCACCTCGAAGGCGCGCAGGTCGCCGTCGGCGGCACGGTCGGCGAGCATCTGGTCCGACGCTGATGCGAGCGGCGACGCGACCTGCTCACGCAGAGAGCCGGGCATTGTCCCTCCTCTGAGGCTAAATATTTCTCATCTTCGCGTGACGAATATGTCACAAGTTTCGTCCTACAGGTAATAATCCGCTTTCGGCCTGTTCCGACGGCCCGATATGAAGGAGTAACATCATGGACCTCATCGACAGCAACGGCAACGCCTCCGCCAGCACGTCTCCCCGCAGCAGTGCGCCGACCGGCACAGCTCTAGCCGGTGAGCCACTCACCGGCACGGGAAAGACCGTGATCAATGATGGAGTCGTGGCCAAGGTCGCTGGAATCGCCGCGCGCGAGGTCACCGGCGTGCACGCCCTCGGTGGCGGTGCGGCCCGAGCCCTCGGCGCAATTCGTGAGGCGATGAACAACACCGACGTGAGCCAGGGCATCTCGGTGGAGGTGGGCGAAACGCAAGTCGCCGTAGACGTGACGATCGTCGCCGAGTACCCCGTGCAGCTGCAGCAGGTGGCCAACGACATTCGCTCGAGTGTCATTCGGGCCATTGAAGACCTGATCGGACTCGAAGTTACCGAGGTCAACGTGACGATCGTCGATATTCACCTGCCCAGCGACGACGCCGCCGACGCTGAGCCGAGCAAAGCTGCACTGCGGTGACCAGTGCAACCCGAACAGGAATGCTGGTCGGTGCGGTTCTCGCGCTGACCTGGGTGATTCTGGGCTTTTGGGCATTTCTGTTCGTGGGCCTGGCCATGCTGGTCGGCGCCCTCGTGGGCCGCGTGGTTGACGGCCGTCTCGACGTGAGCTCACTGATCGGAGCCTTTCAGGGAAAGCGCTCATCGTCGTGAGCGTGACGACAGACTCCGCGGGCTGGTTTCTCGGCGAAGGTATCCCCAGTGACACTCCCATGGAACCAACGAATGCCGCACTGCCGGCGGCCACAAGCCCTGGTCGAACCCGCGTTGTGCCGCGGGCGTTGCGCCAGATCGTGTCCATGGTTACTGCGGAGTCGCTCGGCGTGGCGCCCAATCAGGTCGGCGTCGAACTCGGCGACGACCATGGGATGCTCGCGCTCACGGTCAGCACCTCAATCCGCGTGGTTTCCCTGCAGCGTGTCACGAGCGAAGCGGCCCTCATCACTCGCACCGGGGGAACCATCCTGGCTCGATCCGCGCAATCACAGACCGACATTCGACGCCGCGTCGGCGAGCTCACCGGTGCCGACATCGGTCGGGTTACCGTGCGCGTGACCGGGGTGGATGTCGCTCGGGAACGGCGCGTGCGATGAGTGCGTCGACATCGGCTACCTACGGGCGCATCCGTCGTCGCGAACTGCACTCGCCGCGGGCTGCCGCAGCCATCTCAGTGGCGATCGTGGTCATTCTGCTGTGCGCCTGGCTAGGTACGGAGATCGTGCTACGGCTGACAAATCAGCCAGCGCTGCTGACGGCGCCGGCTGATCTGGCCGACGGCGTGGCGTCCGCGTCGAGCGCACCCCTGCCACTGCTCATCGGAACCGCCGTCGGCTGCGCGCTGGTCGGCCTCGTCTTGCTGGTCCTGGCACTCTCGCCCGGACGCAGGGCCCGGCACGTGATGGTTTCCGAGCGGGTGGTGACCATCGTCGATGACGAGGTCATCGCATCCGCTCTCGCGGGGCGCGCCGCTCGCACGGGCGGGATCGATCCGGACAACACCCGGGTGAGTATCTCGCGCCGCCTCGCCACGGTGCACCTGGTGCCCGCCTCGGGCCAGGCCGTGCACCACGACACTGTACTCACGGCGGTGCGCGATCAGCTCGACGGGCTGCAGTTGCGCCCGGCGTTACAGACGCGGGTCGTGGTGGCCGTCGACGCAAAGGTCGGAGCGTGAACAACACCAATCGAGCGCTCAACCGCAGCCTTCTACTCCTGACCGGCCTGCTGCTGCTCGCCGTGGCCGGCCTGCTCGGTCTGCTCGCGTCCCAGACCGCTGTGCAGGATGCCTGGCGCGCCATTTCCGACGCCACCCGTGCGAACGTCGCCGGCTGGCTCCAGGCCAGGCCGCTGGGTACAAGCACGCACAGCTGGCTCTGGATCGTCGCCCTCGCTCTGCTGCTGGCGGTCGTGGGCCTGCTGCTTCGTTTCATACTGCGGCAGGGCGGCGGCCACTCCGGCCGGTTGGTCAGCGAGCAGACGACCGATTGGGGCGCCACCCAGGTCGATTCCGCCGTCGCCGAGCAGTCACTGCAACAAGCGCTCGGTGAGCACCCCGAATTTCTGTCAACGCGCGTCTCGACCTACCAGGTGGTGGGAGAGGCAGTGCTCAAGGTCTCGGTGACCTGTCGCCGCGGCACGTCCCCGACCGACGTCGTGCGCATCGTCGAACAGTCCCTTAACGCCCTCGACGAGCTGCTCGGGCTGCGCATCCCCGCCCTGCTGCAGATCAGCGGAGGCTTTCGGGTGCGCACCAGCCGCAGCACCCGCATCCGCCGATCGGCGATCCCCCAACTCGCGTTCGGCGCGCCCCGCACCGAACGTTCCCCGGAAACACCACACGAAAGCGAGAACACCATGAGTGCAGCCGACAAGATCAAGAACGCCGCGCAGGACCTCAAGGGCAAGGCCACCGAGGCCGTCGGCAAGGCCACCAACGACGATTCCAAGGTCGCCGAAGGCCGTGCCGACCAGACTGCCGCGAGCGCTAAGAAGGTTGGTGAAGACGTCAAGGACGTCTTCAAGGACTAGCCCTATCCGGTGCGGATACGTCTTCACCCGCGAAGGACGCCGCTTCGCACACCGCGAACGTCGCCGCCGATCAGGCCGCGAACGTGGGCGACACCGCCGCGCACGCAGTCAGTGAAGTCGCCGACGTCACGAAGGATGAAGTCGGAAAAGTCGCCGCCGAGACCAGGCGAAGGACCTGCTGACGGATGCCCGCAGCCAACTTACGGAGCAGGCTGGCGAACAGCAGGCCAGAGTTGCTGAAGGCCTGCGCTCGATCAGCGACGAACTGACCCAGATGGCCAGCCGGGTCTCCTCGGTGACAACCCCGATCTGGCGGTTCGGGAACGATGACCGACCTGCATAGTCCGTCAGAGCAAAAAGCGGCGGAAACGTCGCTGGGCGATCTGCTGGGAGAAGTCACACGTGATCTCTCTACGCTCATGCGTCAGGAACTCGAACTGGCCAAGGCCTAGCGTCGCCAAACGGCCACCCGGACCGGTAAAGGTGCCGGAATGCTGGGTGGAGCCGGCTACGCCGCCATCATGGCCGTTCTATTCCTGTCGATCGCACTCTGGTGGGCTCTTGGCTACCTGGTCGGTAACGGCTGGTCCGGGCTTCTCGTGGCCAGCCTCTGGGCGATCATCGGGCTCGTACTGTTCCTGATCGGCCGCAAGGAATTGAAAGCCGTCAAGGGTGCGCCGCGCACCGTTGATTCCCTTAAGAAAATTCCCGGCACACTGAAACGAAATGAGGAAAACCGATGACCGACACCGACCGAACCCCCGATCAGATCCGGTCTGATATTGAGCGCACCCGGCGCGAGCTCGGCGGCGATGTCGACGCCCTCGCCGACAAAGTGACACCGTCCAAAATCATTCAGCGCCAGACCGACAAAGTGAAGTCCGCCTTCTGTATTGACGGTACTGAGTCATCAAACGGATGCTGCGGCTCGCCCGAGCCGCAGCATCCGTTATAGGCATCGACACTTTCTGGCAGCCGACCCAGCGCCAGATCAGTGAGAACGCAGTACATTTTCAGCGCCGGGATCGCGACCCCCGGCCTCACTCGACCCGAGCAGGAGATTTTCATGGTGGACGAAGGCCAGAGCCAGGACCTTGCCGACGCCCCGGCCCCCGATGATGACCGCAAGCCCGACTCCCCGACCGAGGTCACCAAGACGTCGTGGAAGTACGTCGCCAAACGCACGCTGAGTGAATTCGGCACCGACCAGTGCACCGACATTGCAGCGACGCTCACCTACTACGCCGTACTCTCGCTGTTTCCGGCGCTGATCGCCCTGGTTTCCCTGCTCGGGGTGTTCGGGCAGGGTAAGCAGTCGGCCGACACCCTGCTGACCATTCTGGCCTCGATCGCGCCAAGCGACGCCCTCGACGTCATTCGCGGGCCGATCGAACAGTTCAGCACCTCGCCCTCGGCAGGCTTCGCCCTGGTGGCGGGAATCGCGGTCGCGATCTGGTCGGCATCCGGTTATGTGGGTGCCTTCAGCCGGGCCATGAACCGCATCTACGAGATCGACGAGGGTCGCACGTTTCTGAAGCTCAAGCCCACCCAGTTGCTCGTGACGGTGATCGGCATCGCCCTGCTGCTTGTGGTCGTGCTTATCCTGGCCATTTCCGGTCCGGTAACGGATGCCGTAGGCGCTGCCCTCGGCCTCGGCCAGACCGTGCAGGTGGTCTGGTCCATCGCCAAATGGCCGGTGCTCGCGGCCACGGTCGTGCTGCTGATCGCGGTGCTGTACTACTTCACGCCGAACGTGCGGCAGCCGAAGTTTCGCTGGCTGTCGCTGGGCGCCCTCGTGGCCCTGGTGGCCATCGTCGTCGCCTCGCTGGGGTTCGGCTTCTACGTGACGACGTTCTCGAATTACGCCAAGACCTATGGTTCGCTGGCCGGCATCGTGATCTTTCTGCTCTGGCTCTGGCTGACCAACCTCGCCCTGCTGTTCGGGGCGGAGTTCGATGCCGAACTCGAACGTGGACGCCAGCTGCAGGCCGGCATCGCCGCCGAGCAGAATATTCAGCTTCCGCCGCGCGGCACGAAGAAGAGCCAGAAGGCCGCCCTGAAGGAGATGCAGACGGTCGCCGACGGCCGGCGCATCCGCAAAGCGAACGCCGCCCCGCGAGAGTAGCGAGACCCCCGACGTTTTTCCGGCCAACTTCACCACGCTCGCAAACTCCGGCGTTCTACGGATGCCCGGCCGTGATGGTGACGCGAGCGAATGCCATGTGCAACTCGACGCTGATGGCCGCCTCCGCCCCCTCGAAATCACCGGTCGATACATAGACGAAGCGCAAGGGTACGCAGCCGGCAAGAAGAGTTTCTGTGGGCACGGAGATCCACGCCCGGTCTCGGGCGTCGGTCGTCGCCAACAAGGTGGCGCCGGTGTAGACCTCGATGGTACCGGTGGGCTCGACAGCGTCCAGAGTGATAGTGAAGCCCATCCGGAGACCCACCCGCGCCTGGCTCGGAAACTGCTCGGTCACCGTCATTGTGGTCGCGCTTCCCTCCAGCGACTCCATGGCGAACGCCGGCGTGCCCAGGGTGGCTCCGAGCGCGAGTACGATCACTAGCCCTGTGCGGCGCATCACCGGGGTGACGGCGCGCAGAGACTGGGCGTAGCGCGAGCCCTGGCTGGCGGGGTGGGCGTGGGCATCCGGTTGTCTGATCATGGTCGGCGGACGGTCCGGACCGGACATGTGGAACCTCTTTCAGAAAGAATCCGCCCATGGTCGAATGCGGCTTTGGGCACTATGACGACGGATGCCGTCGCAGAGAAGACGACAATTCAACTCTGTGCGGTTCGCTGATCTGTACACTAACGAGCATGTGTGCCGCATGATATACCCCTGTTATGGTTAGTAGATACCTTTGCCACCACCGCATCACGACGTGTGCGGAGACTGGTTGGATAAGAGAGAGTGTCCGACCGCGGACACTGTCAACGATTCAGGGGGCACGAGTGCGACTGCTCTACGCGCTGCTCCTTTCCGGCATCATCCTGACCGTGGGGCTCTCGGTGGCGCTGCCCGATGCGACACTCGTCGCCGGCGGGTTCACCATCGCTGCCGCGGCGGTGGGACTGACGCTGGTCAACCGCACCCAGCGCATCATTGCGGGGGTGCTGATCGGTGTGGGGATCGCATCCGTTGTGGTCGGTCTGGTTTTGGGCGGACAGATCGTGGGCCGCGACCTGTTCCTGGTCAACCAGGACCTGATCGGCATGCTCGCCGCGGTGTCGTTTCTGCGATTGGTCACACCGACCTCGCCGATCACCCGCACCCGGCTGCACGGCCGACTCGCCGTCGTGCGCACCGCACTGGCCACGCACGCGCTCGGCGCGATCATCAACATCGGTGCGGTCGGCATTGTCGGCGACCACCTGCGCGGTCGCTCCAGCCTGCGGCTCGCCGATGCGGCGCTGATCTCCCGGGCCTACTCGACCGCTGCGTACTGGTCGCCGTTCTGGGCGGCCGCCGCGGCAGCGACCACGCTCGTTCCCGGCGCGAATTCACTGGTGCTGATGCTGGTGGGGCTGGGGCTCGCGCTCGTCACCATCGGCCTGAGCGTCTGGGACATCTTCCACCTCTGGGGCCGCGAACTGCCCGCGTACACCGGCTATACGCTCAGCTGGGAGCTCATTCGCGTACCGCTCGCCCTCGTGGCCCTGGTGGTGCTGGCGCACCAGCTGGTTCCCACGGTTCCGGTGCCGCGGATCGTGCTGCTCGCCGGCCTCGGCGTCACCCTGATCGGCTTGCTGATCATGAACGGTCGTGGCGCCCTGCGCGCGCTGGCGCGCCACGCCCGGCACGACCTGCCGCAGCTGCGCGGTGAGGTAACGCTGTTCGCCTCCGCCGGGGTGCTCGCCGTCGGTCTGCGGATGCTGTTTCCCCTGTTCGACCTGCAGCTGCCGGTGACCGAGTTCACCGTTCCCGTGGCCTGGGCCATGATGCTCGCGATGATTCTGTGCGCGATCATGGGGGTGCACCCGGTGGTGTCGGTTGCGATCGTCGCGGCGCTCGTGCAGCCCCTGTCGCCCGACCCCACGTTGTTCGTGCTGGCCGCGTGCATCGGCTGGGGAGTGTCGACCGCGGTCGGCCCAGTCACCGGATTGACGATGCTGCTTAGTGCGCGGTACGGCATCGACAGCATCACCCTCACACGGCGCAACCTGGTCTACCTGGCCGCCGTGCTCGTTGCTTCCTGGCCGGCATTGCTGCTCTGCGCCGCACTGGTCTAGCGCTTGGCGCACGACCGCGCCCGATTAGGGTGCGCGCTACGACCGTTACCGTAGCGCCCACCAGGATCGGGCGCGGTCAAGCGGATGCGAAAGGCAGGCTAGACGGCGACCTCGACGGGCTCGTCGCTGACGACGTAGTTCTGAATCTCGATGAGCAGCAGGTCGCCGGCTTCCTGGTCGGTCAGGCCCTGGGCCAGAGCGAGTTCGGAGACGAGGATCTGGCGGGCCTTTTCGAGCATCCGCTTTTCGCCGGCGGAGACACCCTTGTCCTGGTCGCGACGCCACAGGTCGCGTACGACCTCGCTGACCCGGTAGACGCTGCCGCTGGCCATCTTCTCCTGGTTGGCCTTGTAGCGGCGTGACCAGTTGCCCGGCTCCTCGGTGAAGGCGTTCTGCAGAATTTCATAGACGGCGCTTACGCCGGCGGCGTCGATGACGTCGCGCACGCCGACGAGCTCGACGTTGTCGACCGGCAGCTGAATGGTGAGCGCGCTGGTGTGCACGTTGAGGGTCATGAACTGCTTCTCGACGCCCTTGATGGTGCGGGTCGCGAGGGCCGTGATGGTGACCGCTCCGTGGTGCGGGTAGACCAGGGTTTCGCCGATTTCAATCTTCATAGAATGCGCCTTCAGTGTTGTGTGGGTGATGCAACGCGAACGGGCGTTGCGCTTGAGGTTTCGGGTTCGAGCAGCCAGCCGGGCAGCAGGGCCACGAGCTGGTCGACGAGTTCGTCGTCGGAGACGTCGAGGTGACCGCGCATCCAGGCGCCGATCAGGGTGAGCGCTCCGCCGGCGACATAGGTCGTGACCAGTTCGGCGTTGACGGCGTCGTCGAAGACGAGCACCGACTCGAGCATGCGGGTGGCGTAGGCCTCGATGATCTGGTCGTGCGCGCTGCGCGTCAACGGTAGTTCGAGCACGCTCGCGTACAGGGGAAAGTTCTCGACCATATGGGCGACGAGTCGGGCATAGCCGAGGCGTGAGGCGTTCTCGCCGGTGCGCGGCCGCGGCAGATCGAGCCCGGCCGAGCCGATGTCGGCGAACTGCGCCCGCAGCAGTTCGGCGGCGAGCACGTCGAGGCTGTTGAAGTGCGCATAGAAGGAGCTGCGGCTGATCCCGGCCAGGCGCACGATCTCGGCCACCGAAACGGATGCCGCCGGCTGGGCGATCAGCGTGCGGATCGCCGTGAGAATGAGTTGCCGGGTGCGCTCAGCGCGCGGGTCGTGTTTCGACTCGTCTGGCTGCAGAATTGGCTGCACCTTTGGCTGGACTGCCGCCTGCGGGGCGGGCGCAGTCAACGAAGTCATTTGACCATACTAACACTTTTCGGACAAGTGTCCGAGACGGGCAACGTTTTCACGGCTGACTCGCGGAAAACCCCGAGTCAGCCGAGAATTTCAGCGCCCGCGGTACTCGTCGAGCAGCTGCGCGCAGCGGATGAAGCCGAGGTGCGAGTAAGCCTGCGGGTGGTTGCCGAGGTGGGTTTCGGTGGCCGGGTCGAACTCTTCGGAGAGCAGACCGGTGGGGCCGGCCAGGGCGATCAGCTGGTTGAACAGCACTTCGGCCTCGTCGATGCGCCCGGTAAGCACGTAGGCCTCGATCAGCCAGGTCGTGCAGATGTGAAAGCCGCCCTCGAGGCCGGGCAGGCCGTCGTCGTAGCGGTAGCGGAACACCGTCGGCCCCACGCGCAGCTCGCGCTCGACCGCGCTCACGGTGAGCTGAAAACGCTCGTCGGTCACGCCGAGCAGGCCGGACAGGCCGATGTGCAGCACGGCGGCGTCCAGGTCGGGGCTGTCGTAGGCCACTGTGTACGACTGGGCTTCCTCACTCCAGCCTTCGCGCAGCACTTCGTCACGAATCGTGGCGGCGAGTTCCACCCAGCCGGCCCCGACGTCCCTGCCGTGCCGCTCGGCGGTGCGGATGGCCCGGTCAACGGTCACCCAGCACATCGTCTTCGTGTAGGTGTGGTGTCGCGGCGAGCGCCGCGCCTCCCAGATGCCATGGTCGGGTTCCTGCCAGCGACTCGTGACGGCGTCGACCATCTCGGTCAGCAGGTGCCACTGAAAGTCCGAGAGCGTTCCCTGCCGGGCGCTCAGCGTGTCGATGAGCTCGGCGACCGGTCCGAACACGTCAATCTGCACCTGATTGTCGGCGGCGTTTCCGATGCGTACCGGGCGTGATCCGGCGTAGCCGGGCAGCGATTCGAGACTGGCTTCGGTCGACAGCGATGAGCCGGTGACCGAATAGAGCGGATGCAGCCACTGCGCGCCGGGACTGTCCGCCACGACCCCGGCCAGCCAGCGCAAGAACCCGTCGGCTTCGTCGGTCGATCCCAGGTCGACGAGCGCTTTCACGGTCATCGAGCCGTCACGCAGCCAGCAGTAGCGGTAGTCCCAGTTGCGGGTGCCGCCGATTCCTTCGGGCAGCGACGTCGTCGAGGCGGCGAGCACGGCGCCGGTCGGTTCGTAGCAGAGGGCCCGCAGCACGAGGGCTGACCGGCCAACCAGCGACGGCTTCACGCTCGGCAACGACAGGGTGTTCACCCAGGAACGCGAGTCATTCATGACCGCGCCGCGACGGGCGGCTTCGCCGGCGGCATCCGCTGTGTAGGGCTCGGTATCGCCGCAGCGCAGGTTGAGCATGATGGCACCCTGCGAAAGGTCGACGACGGCGGTGGCTGTTTCGTTGCGGCCGTCGCTGGTGACGGTGAAGTCGACGCCCGCGGCCGTCAGCACGATCGGGTCGGGGGTTCCGGTGATGGTCACCACACCGTCGGCGGCGTGCATGTTGAAGTAGGCGACGGCGTAGTCGGGGCGCGGTGCGAAAACGATGCGGGCGAGCCCGGTGCCGGTGAGCTTGCGCACGAGGTTGGTGATGCCAAGCGGTGACGGCTCGATGTAGTCGGTGACGGTGACGTCGGCCCAGCGGGTTTCGACGACCATGGTGTTGTCGACGTAGCGCTGGCCGAGCACGCGGCTCTTCTTGACCGGCTCGATCGAGAAGTGTCCGGCCTCTTCGCTGCCGAGGATGCTCGCGAACAGCGAGCCGGAATCGGGCAGCGGATGCGTCATCCAGCAGATGCGCGCTTCCGGCGTCACGAGGGCGGTCGAGGTGCCGTCGCCGAGCATGGAGTGGCGTTCGATGGCCACGACATGCTGGCCGAACAGCCAGTCCTTGCGTAGCTCGAACAGCAAGGCCAGAATCTGGGCGAGCTTTTCGGGGCCGCTGATGCGGTGCGCGGCAACGGATGCGTCGTCACCGATGCGAATGCCGAGGTCGGGGCCGTGCAGGGTATTCATGGCCATTTCGTCGCTCGCCGCGTCGCCGGCGAAGAAGGCCGCGCTGACGCCGAGACGGATGCGCAGCCGGTCGAGGGCGACGCCGGAATCCTGCGACTCATCGGAGGGCTCGGGGGCGTCGAAGAATTCCGAGTCAAACTCGGCGCCGTTCGACCCCACCAGGTGCACCTCGCGGGGCAGTCGGGAATCGGCGGCGAGGTCGCGTAATGGGCGGCCGGACATGACGGCGGTGTGGGTGTTGGGCAGGGCCGCGAGGGCGCGCAAAGCCGTCGCGGATTCTTCCAGCAGCACAGACGGCACATTCGACGCAACGTGGTGCGAGAGGGTGCCACCGTAGTTGCAGGCCACGAGGAGAGAGGGGGTGCGCGCGAGCTGTTGCAGATCCTGCAGTATCTCAGCCGACAGCCCCGTCAGCGTGCGTGGAAGGTTCTTGGAAAGATTCAATCGTTGGGGCATTAGAGGTTCCTTGCAGAAGGGCGTCGGCCGTCAAACCGGTTGCTGGACCTAGGCGACGTTACCATTTGCCATAGGCTGCTCGGCGGCTGACGCACCGTCCGGCGGGCTGTTGTCAGAATCGGGCGGCCCCGCGACCCACTAGCCTGAAGCCACGACCGCACTTTTGGTTGGCAACTTTTCGCCGGGTGGGTGACATGGCAACGAGGTGGGCGCGGTTCGCTCGCGGCTGGCTGACGGCCGTCGTGGCCGTGCTCGTCGCCGCCCTCTCGCACGTGGCCGCTGGCGGCCAGGCGCCCGCGCCGGTCAGCGTCTCGATCGCTCTCGCCTTTGCGGGCATGGTCAGCGTCGCTCTGGCGGGCAAGAAACTCTCCCTGGTGAAGCTCAGTGTGTCTGTGGGGTTCAGCCAGGTGCTGTTCCACCTGCTGTTCGGGCTCGGCGGAACGGCAGGCTCCATGACGATGGCCGGGCACCACGGGTCGGCGACCGAGATCGTGGGGGCGGCATCCGCTTCGCCGATCTCGCCTGCGATGGGGTGGATGTGGATTGCCCACGCCCTGGCAGCGATCGTGACGATCGTGGCACTGCGCTGCGGCGAGCGCACCTTCTGGACGCTGGTCGAGCTGGCGCGCACCGCGCTCGTGACCGTGGTCATTGCGCTCGGGCTGGTGCTCGTTCCGCTTCGCGTGGCTCGACTGCGCGCCGCGCTGCACCGCGTGATCGAACCAGTCGACCTGGCCGTGTTGCTGTCGCCGATGCGACACCGCGGGCCGCCGCGCGCGCTCGCCGGCTTCTAAGCCCTCGCGCCGCGCCTCGCTCGCGGCACGTTAGCGGTCGCATCCGCTCGCGGCACTCGTTTGAGAAGCCGGCACTGGTTTGAACCAGTGCCCCGAGCCCAAACACGTGCCATGACGCACCCATCCTTCTCGCGAACTCCTCGGAGGCACCGCATGCTCTCTTTCCCTGCCCGAAACCGGCTCCTCGCCGGTCTCGGTATCCTCGCGCTCGCCGCAGCGTTCACGATCGGCGGCGTCGCACCGGCCGCGAGCGCGCACGATTCGGTGGCGTCCACCGTGCCGTCCGACACCGAACACGTCGGCCTGGCACCGGCCACCGTGTCGATGCGGTTCACCGACGACATCATGCAGCTCGGCGCGATCATGCTCGTCGTTGATTCAGCGGGCACCGACTGGGGCACCGGCGAACCCGCCCTCGACGGGCCGACGGCCACCCTGGCCGTTGACCCCGCCCTGCCCGACGGCGCCTACCAGGTGCGCTGGCGGGTGGTCTCGGCCGACGGGCACCCCATCTCCGGCACCTTCGACTTTAGTGTCGGCGACGCCAGCGCGGTGGCCACACCGACAACGGACGCCGCCGCTCCCGTTATCACCACCCCGACCGATTCGACCGTGGTCACCACCAACACGGCCGCCAGCACCGGCGGCGGGCTCCCGATCGGCGTCACCGCGCTCATCGGTGCCCTCGTCGGCCTCGGCCTCTTTCTCGGGGTTGTGGCGCTGACGCGCCGTGCAGCATCCGCTCGTCAACGCACAAATCCCCCCACTACAGAAACGACACACTCATGACCTCCACCACACCCCGCCTTCTCATCGTTGCCGCCCTGGGCCTGCTCGCCCTGACCGGTTGCGCCGCCACCACCGACACCGCATCCCCCGACACCGCGGCGACCAGCACGGCGACCGCAGCCGCGAGCCTCACCATCACCGACCCCTGGGTCAAGAGCGCCGAGACTGGAATGAGCGCCGCGTTCGGCACACTCGCGAATGCCAGCGACACCGACATCAACGTGGTCTCGGCCGAATCAACGGCCGCGACCATGATCGAGCTGCACGAGACCGTCGCCGACGACTCCGGTGCCATGGTGATGCAGCAGAAAGAGGGCGGGTTCGTCGTTCCGGCGAACGGCACCTACGAGCTCGCGCCCGGCGCCAACCACCTCATGCTCATGGGCCTCACCGAGCCGATCGTCGCGGGCGCCGAGAACACCTTCACCCTCACCCTGTCCGACGGGTCGACGGTAGAGTTCACCGTCCCGGCCAAGGACTACTCGGGCGCAAACGAGAGCTACGACAAATAATGTTGGTCGATCAGCCTGGTCGTCGCCTCAGCCGGCGTCACCTCCTTGTGGGAGGTGCCAGCAACCCCGGCTGGATGCTTGGCGGCACCGGCTTCGTGCTGCGGCGCATCGCGATGGGTCTCGACAAGTGGGACAAGCTCGATCGGTCCGGGCGGGAGGCATCCGTTGGTCGCACTCTCAGCAACGGCGCGCCGCTGACCGGCACCAACGAAACGGATGCCCCGGATTTTGCCGCGAAGACCACCATCGGTTTTCCGGTGATCCCGGAGTTCTCGCACCTGCGGCGGGCCCGCAGCGAGAACCCCGACGAACGCATCCTGCGCCGGGGCTACAACTACGACGACGCGCCTACGGGCGGCAGCGTGTCGAACTCCGGCCTGCTCTTCGTCTCTTTTCAAGCGGATATCGACGCCCAGTTCGTGCCTATTCAGCGCCGCATCGACGCCCTCGACCTGCTGAACGTGTGGATCACACCGATCGGCTCGGCCGTCTTCGCCATTCCGCCGGGCTGCGCCGCTGGCGGTTATGTCGGCGACACCCTGTTCTGACCCTGCGGTTGAACCGGCTCGTGGCACGTGTTTAGGAGGTTCGCCCTGGTTTGAACAGGGGCCACCGTCTCAAACACGTGCCACGAGAGCGGATGCCGCGGTGCTGGCCACCGGCATCGGCCGCGTGGGCAGTTAGACGGTTTCGCCCATCGGGAGGTTGCCCTTGCGGGCGTCCAGCTTGCCGAAGTGGGTCTCGAGCAGGCTCTTCATCTTGTGCAGGGCGCCGGTGAGGGCTTCCTCCACGGCGTTGGCGTTCTCGGTGACGACGACCGGGGTTCCGCCGGCCGGGCGAGCTTCGAGGGTGCACTTGATGTCGTCGGTGCTGCTGCGGCCGGCGCTGCCATCGGAGAGGTGAACCTCAACCCGGGTGAGGCGTTCGCCGTAGCGCGCGAGGGACTCTTCGACGATGGTTTCCAGCGCTCCGGCAACCCGCTCGGTGCCGTCGACGTTGCTGTCGGTGTTCACGATGACCTGCATACTCACTCCTCTTAATTGCTGACAACTTCAGGCTACCGCTTGCGGATGCGTGCCCATTGCGAGCCCGTTCGGCACCCACGGCATCCGCTCCCGGCGAATTGCGACCCCACGGCCGGCCTGCGAGACTGGAAGTGATTTTGTTCCCAGTGTGAGGTTTAAACCAGTGAAGATTCTCGTCGGTTTCGCGCCGCAGTCCCTGCGCTGACCCCGTCGAACAGCCTTTCCCGGCTCCGGTGTCAGTTGCCCACGACACCGTTGGAGAATCCTTCGCTAAGCACATCAGCCTCACCGACGTCAGACCGCGCAGTTCCTGCTCGATACAGCGGACGACCGGGCCGGCTCAGCTGATGCCACCAATACGCTCGAGCGCCGCGCGCA
This sequence comes from Cryobacterium sp. TMT1-2-2, assembly GCF_004403505.1. Classification (NCBI taxonomy): domain Bacteria; kingdom Bacillati; phylum Actinomycetota; class Actinomycetes; order Micrococcales; family Microbacteriaceae; genus Cryobacterium; species Cryobacterium sp. TMT1-2-2. The sequence goes on from NZ_SOGS01000023.1 coordinate 98,031, forward strand.
TGATCTGTGCCTCCGGCGTCGGCGCCACGTGGTGGTTCGTGTAGATCCCCACCAGCCACTGCAGCACTTCGCTTTCACTCATGGCGACGGCATTCCAGTCCACCCCGGGCTCAGCCGCGGTGCGCGGTTCGCCGGTGAGCGGGTCGAGCCAGGCGCGAGCGATCGGAACGTCGGGGTCGTCGTTGTTCACATTCCAGAGCAGGGCGATCGGATGGTTGTCACCGTCGATGTGCTCGTGGTCGACGCGCCCGGAGCCGAGCCAGGGCAAGGTCAGCAGCTCGCCGATGATGCCAACATCGATCAGCTCGAGCTGGGTCGGTTCGGTCTCGGGAACGTAGAGGGTGAACCCCTGCTCAAACCACTCGGCGGCCTCGTAGATCGAATCGAGCAACTCGTCGAGAGCATCGACCTCCTGCACCAGAATGAGCGCCCATTCCAGCAGAATCTGGGTCTGGTCGGCCGGCCACGGACTCTCCATCGGGTCGATCGTGCCGTGAAAGTGAAAGCTCGGGCCGGCTTCGTCGAGCAGCACGTGCAGTTGGCCGCTGTCGTAGTCGATCGACAGGTTGAGCGCTCCGCCCTCGTCGTCGCGGTCGGCGAACAGATCCGGGTGGGCCAGTTCCGGCGGCAGAGTGATCGCTGCGGCGAGTCGGGGGCCCAGATCGAGAACAACGCGAAACTGAACGGTCGGCAGGCGCAGGGTTTCATCCTGCTCGAAGTGCTGGTCTGACATGGTTCGAGTTTATCGACCACCAGCCGCCCTCGACGTGCCGGAAGAGCGTGCCGGTCCAACGCGCATAAGCGGATGCCCGCAAGCTCTCGCGCAGCAGCGGTCGGCGTGGCAGACTGCGGCCTATGGATATCGAGCTGTGGTGGCCCAAGCTGAGTCCGTCAACGCGGGAGTGGCTGATGCAGAACAACGGCGACGCCGTGCCGCCGGCCCTCGTGGCCGAAATCACGAGGGCCGGCGGCGAGGTCGCCACCGATAGTGAGAGTGAACAATCCGGCGTCTATCTGTCGGACGACGACGTCGACTGGATCGAGACGGTCGCCAACGAGGAAGAGCCCACCTGACGCCAAGCCGGAGCGGTCGCGCATCCGCTTGAGTCGGGCGATCAGGGCCACCTAAACTGAGCCCATGCGCACCGCCGGAGTGGACCTCGCCGCCGAGCCCAAAGGCACCGCGCTTGCTGTCATCGACTGGACCGACGCCAGGGCGTTCTTGTCTGAACTGCACCTCGGCGTATCAGACGAGATCATCGTGCGCACGGCGGGCACCGTTGACAAGGTCGGCATCGATTGTGCGTTCGGCTGGCCCGACGAGTTCGTGCAGTTCGTGGTCGGGCATTCCAGCGGCGACCTGCCCGGAGTCGACGGCGGAATGGCCTGGCGACGTACCCTGGCCTACCGCGAAACCGACCGGGAGGTGCGAAAGATCACCGGCCGCTGGCCGCTCAGTGTTTCCACCGACCGGCTCGGACTCACCGCTATGCGCTGCGCCGGCCTGCTTTCCCGAATCTCGGCGGCCGGTATTCCCGTCGACCGGGCCGGTTCCGGAGTTGTCGCAGAAATCTACCCGGGCGCATCGCTTCGCCTGTGGGGGTTCTCGACGACGGGGTACCGCACCGACGCCGCCAGGCGCTCGCACCTCCTGGCCGAGATTCAGGATGCCGCACCCTGGCTCGATCTCGGCCCGCACGCCCCACACATGATCACCTCAGCGGATGCCTTCGACGCTGTGATCGCGGCCCTCGCCGCCCGCAGCGCCGCGCTGGGATTCTACGAACCGCCTGCGCCGGCCATGCTCGATCGTGCCCGCCGCGAGGGCTGGATCGTGCTGCCGAACGGCCCTCTCGCCGAGTTATTGCCATCCGCAAGATGACCGCGCCCGAAATCGGTGGCCGCTACGCCGATGGCGCTCGAAGAAGCCGGACTCTCGATCAACGATGTGGAACTGGTCACCCTCGGCAACCCGGACATGCCCACCGCGCTGGCCAACGGCAGCATCGACGCCGCATTCGCATCGGCACCGTTCTGGAACATGCCCGTTGAAGACGGAACCGCGGTGAGCCTGTGGACCACGCCCACCGGGACATCCGGTACCGGGGTCATCTACGGCGGAGACTTCGCAGGATCTGAACTCGCGCAGAAGTTCTTCACCGCACTGACCCGTGGCGCACAGGACCTGCAGGGCGACGACCGGTACACCGACGAGAACCTTGCCATTATTGGTGCCGCGACCGGCCAGACCGCCGAGCAGGTGGCCGCGGTACCGCTGTACCGCAGGCTGCCCGACCTTGCGCCGCTGCCGAAGCAGCTCGCCGCGATGGAACGCATGTGGATGGAACGCGGGGCGATCGTCTCCACCGACCCGATTCCCGAAGCCGACTACGTGGACGCCACGTTCGCGCAGAACTCTTAGTCGATTCCCCGGGCCGTCCAGCCTGATCGGGCACCCCGGGCTGAATCGCCGCGCTCAAACACACCTATGGTGGATGGCAACGCCCGCGTCTGACAAAGGAGAAGCCGTATGCCCGAAGCACCCCCTCGAGCGAATGCCTATTTCGAGCCGATCGCGCCCGGCCGCTACCGGCCGACCGAGCATGCCGGCGGCGCCTGGCAGGCCGACGAGATCCACTTCAGCCCTCTCGGCGGCCTGATCGTGCACGCCATCGACCTGCACCGAGCAGCCGAGGCGGGTGGCGCCAACGGCAAGGAGCTCGGGCGTATCAGCTTCGACATTCTGGGCTTCCTTGCCGCCCAGGACTGTGAGGTCCGGGTCGAGACGATCCGTCCCGGCCGCACCATCGAGCTCATCGAGGCGACCGTCATCATCGCCGGCCGACCGGCCGTGCTCGCTCGCGCCTGGTTCATCGCGACCGCCGACACCGCCGCCGTCGCTGGTGGCGGATCGGTCTCCCTACCCGCACCCGACACGGCGACCCCGTGGTCGATGACCGACACCTGGCCGGGAGGGTACGTCGCCTCCCTGGAGACGAAGGCCGTCGCACCTCCCCTACCCGGAGAAACGAGCGCGTGGCTTCGCACCGACATCGCACTCGTCGCGGGCGAGGCAATAAGCCCCCATGCCTCGTTCATCACCCTGGTGGACACCGCCAACGGAATCGCCGTTCGCCAGTCGCCGCTGGATTGGGCGTACCCCAACCTCGACCTCACCATCCACTTTCACCGGCAGCCGACCGGCAAATGGGTGGGGCTGGAGACCACGGTCACCTTCGGGCCGGCCGGCCACGGCATCACCAGCAGCGTGCTCCACGATGAGTCCGGGCCGGTGGGCCGCGCCGAGCAGATCCTGACCGTGCGACCACTGCGCTGACCCGCCCGCTACAGACCTGTGACCGCAGGCTCAGCCAGGATGCCGGTGGCCGGGCAGGTGGGCCCGCTCCCCGTCGTGGTCGAAGATCGTCAGTATTTCCACGGGTCCCTCGTACGCCTCGATGGTGTGCGGGGTCATCGTGAAAAACTCGGCTTCCTGGCCCTCGCGCACGAGGATGGTCCGCTCGCCGAGCCGTAGCTGCACCGTGCCGCTCAGCACCGTGAACCATTCGTAGCCGGGGTGCACCTTCGTCTCGCTGATCATACGGTTGGGCGTGATGCGCATCTTGGCGATCGTGACGCCGCGGCGGTCGCGCTCGCGCGACAGGATCCACAGGGTCGATCCGGCCATCGTCTCCGGCTCCGGGCGGATGAACGGCCTGGCGTAGTAGGCATGACACCGACCCAGACTCCCGCGAACCACTCGCACCACGATCGGCCCGGCCACGGTCCCGCGCTGGGAGATGACAGCAACCTCGCTGAGTTCCTCAACCTCGACGGCGTGCTCGTCGTCACGGAGGTAGCCGGTGTGACGACGTACGACCCCGCCGACCTCGGTACCGGCCGAGCCGGCTTCGGCGAGCGCATCGTCGGGGCGCTCGCCGCTCACGGCTACCCCGTTACCGCCGACTGGACGATCGCCCTGGCCGAGGCCGGGTTCGCCCCGGTCGAGCGTCATGCGTACACATTCACGGCATCCGCCCGCACCACCGACGGCGCTCGCTACCTGGCCTTGCAGCTCACTATGAGCCTGGCTCGTCTAACCGAAGACCTTTCCGCTGACGATCTCACGGCCCTCGACGACGCGATCACCGCCCTCGTGGCAGGAACGTCAGAGGTCGTGATGACGTCAGGGCGCTTCAGCTGGATCGCCGTCCGACCGATTACAACGGGGTCAAACCAGCACGACACCGGCGCGCCGGGAGACAGCCGGTGACCGACACGCTCCAGGCCGATGTCGTTGTGGTCGGAGGCGGCCCGGCTGGCCTCGTGGCCGCGGTCGCACTCGGTCTCTCGCGACGCAGCGTCATCGTCGTAGATACCGGACAACCGCGCAACGCCCCGGCCGATGGCGCCCACAATGTACTCGGTGAGGAAGGCGTCTCCCCCCTGGAGTTGCTCGCCCGCGGGCGCGCCGAGGCCGAGGCCTATGGCGTCCGCATCGTGTCCGGAGTTGCGACCGGCGCGTCCGGAACACTGGACGATTTCACCGTCGAGGCAAACGGCGGAGCGGTTCAGGTTCGCGCGCGTCGCGTGATCCTGGCTACCGGACTCGTCGACGATCTGTCGGCCGTCCCCGGCGTCACCGAGGCCTGGGGCCATGGTGGGCGCCGCGGTACACGGCGACCTCGCCGTCGCCGGCCTCGCGCAGGCCGTGCGGGCGGAGCGCGAACCCTTCTCGGTCGCAAGTGACGCCCGGAACGTCGAGACGGTGCTCGGCGATCGACGGCACGGGATCTCAGCGTCGCCCCACGACCATCATGGCAATTAACGAACGGGCGTCGCGGCCACCGAATCCGGGCGCCCTCATCTCGCGGGCCCAGTTGAGCCGCTCGTCGGGCACCGTGTTGCCAAAATCGCCATCTGAGAAAAACGAAACCCCCTACTCCCCAGTGAAACACTGGGATGTAGGGGGTTTTTCGTGGCGATACCGGTGGGATTTGAACCCAAAGTCCCGCCCAGTCATAGTCTCACGCACGGCGAAGATGCCCGTGAAATCAACGGTTTCGGGTCACCCTAACGTCTCGTGAATCACCTCGAATTTTTTGAAGTGTGGGCAGAATGTGGGCACGCGCCTTTTGAACGCCCGAGCGCAGGGATTTCCCAGCACGCGCCGCCATGTGCACTTACGGCCGTTCAATCAAGGCGCGCGACTCTGATCCTCCTCCACTATCAAATCGATCGCTCTCACCGTGCGGTGCATCACGTCAAAGACCGCGCCCCCTCCCCGACCAAACATTAACGTTAGGGTTATTTCAGCGGAAACGATCGCATGACGCGTGGGATCGCTCCCACGAGTCGTTCTGTCGATCGAACAGAGCCTAGGTCGCCCCCTTCCTCGGAGCATGACGAGCGTGATCAGAGCAAGAACATATCTCTTCTTAGAGAGCGTTGCGATTACCGCGACCAGGGCCACAGTCAGTATCCACCACGGCGCCCCGCCGCTATCGAGTGCTGTCTCCGGCACTCCAGCAGCACTTCAGCCAGTCCTTACGGCGGATATCACCTCTGCGCAATTGATGTTGGCCAAACACAACGAGGTGACCGCCTACGTTGACGCGCTCGCCACAGTGTCGACGTCGACCTGCACCTTCTCCAGCACGCGCGCGACGCAGAGAGCACCCAAGCGTCAAATCTCAGGCTGCCAGAAGACTCGCTGACGGCTGGGGTTCATGGCCTGCCGATTCGCGCTACGCAGTGCGGTAGCGAAACGAATTCGCGGGAAACGACTTTCACAGTCATTTTCCCTCACTTCTGAGCTCCTGCTCCTGCGCTCCTGAGCGGTGTGGGAGGGTGATTATTCTTGACGGCCCGGGTTTACCCCGTGCTCAATGTTTCGGGACCGAGTCTCCGGGCGAGTCCTGATTGCGTCTTTGACGGATTCGTTGGATGATTTCGATTCCTAAACACCCTGGGATTGCTACGCCAATGGCTACGGCTAGGAGGTCACCGGTTGGAAGCTCGAGGTCGAAGAAATCGCGAATGATGGGCACTGTGAGACAGGCGAGCAATCCGAGGTACATGCTCGCGAGGATCAGTGCTCGCCATCGGTTTAATGGCCGAATCAGTGCAGCCAACACCCATAGGCCCACCAGGGATACAGCGATGAAGGATGCTGTTTGGGCGGCGTCCTGCGTATTGCCGACGGTGATACGCGAGTATGCGTCCACGCCCAAAATCACCACGCTGATGACGACTCCAGCGGGAATGGAAAATGCCAACGATCGTCGCAGGAATCCTGGGACGTACCTGCGCTGGTTGGGCAGAAGCGCCAGGAAGAACGCGGGGATGCCAATCGTCAGCCCATCGGCGGCGGACAGTTGGCGGGGCAAGAAGGGGAATTCCCAGAGCAGTAGGCCGAAGGCCAAGGCGAGCAGTATGGCGTACGCGGTTTTCGTCAGGAAGAGTTTAGAGACCAGCTCCACGTTTGCGATCACCCGTCGTCCTTCGGCCACCACTTTGGGCAGGTGGGAGAACGCGCCATCGAGCAGCACCAGCCGCGACACCGCTTTCGTGGCGTCAGCTCCGGATCCCATAGCAATTCCGATGTCCGCTTGTTTGAGCGCGAGGGCATCGTTCACTCCGTCGCCCGTCATCGCCACGACATGCCCGCGTCGTTGCAAGGCGATGACCATGTCTCTTTTCTGGGTCGGAGTGACTCTGCCGAACACGTGGTGTTGTTCGAGCACTTCCCCCATCGATGCCAAGTCCTCGGGCAATGTCCGGGCATCGTAGCCATCGCCCTCGAATTGCAGGCCGACTGCGCGGGCCACAGCCGCTACCGTAAGCGGATTGTCGCCAGAGATCACTCGAAGGCCGACCCCCTGTTCTTGGAAGTAGCTCAGAGTCTGCGCAGCATCGGGACGCACCTTTTCCCGAAATGTGACGATTGCGACCGCGCGTACGCCATCAGGTAGCCGTTCCTGTGCAGCCTCGGACACGTTCATCGAATGGAGGGTGTGGGCCAGTACCAGCGTCCGCATGCCCTCACCGGCGAGTCCCGCCGCGGTGCGCAAGACCGCGACGGCGTCGGGAACAGAGGTGTTCAGAATCATTTCCGGAGCTCCGAGTACCCATGTTCCCGCGGCGTCCTCGGCATCGAATGCGACGGATCCCCACTTTCGCCTCGAGTTAAAGGGCACTACGGTCAGGGGTCGTAGCCCCCCCCGCATCGTCGAACTCAACGGTCAAGGCACGGGCTGTGGCGTTAGCGCTGACGTCCGCGCCGAACCACCCGAAAACCTGACGCCACCGGGGAACTGATGAGACCTGAATTTCCAGTACGGCGTCGAAGACTATGGCCCCTTCGGTGAGCGTGCCCGTCTTATCCAGGCAGACCACGTCGACCCGTGCAAGACCCTCCACGGCCGGTAGCTCCTGGACTAGGACTTGGCTGCGTGCCAGTTTCACGGCCGCCAGCGCAAAGGTGACGCTCGTAATCAGTACCAGGCCCTGGGGAATCATACTGATTGTGCTGGCCGTGGCGCTGACCACGCCCTGTCGCCAGGTGCCGGTCTCGATCGCCTGAGTCCACCCTCCCAGCGCCTTCATCTGACCATTGACGACCAACGCGGTGAGCGGAACGAGAGCCCAACTGACCCACCGAATTATGCGATTTAGCCCATTGCGCAGCTCCGAGTTAACCAAGGAAAACTGCTTCGCCTCCCTCGTCAGCTGATTGGCAAAGGAGTCCGCGCCGACGCGCACGACTCTGGCACGGCCGTACCCCGCCACCACAGCCGAACCGGACAGCACGTCCCCCTGCACAGTCAGCGCGACCGGGTCCGCTTCCCCCGTCAACAGGGATTGATCAATTTCGAGGGCGTCTGCTTGCAAAATAGTGGCGTCGGCGGAAACTTGATCTCCGGCGCGCAACACCAAGACATCGTCCAAAACAACGTCCGCAACAGCAATCTCCGCCACGCGTCCCTCTCTCAACACGCGTGCGTGCGGTGCGTGGAGGAAGGTGAGCTTGTCGAGTGTGCGTTTTGCATGGTATTCCTGAACGACACCGATGAGCACATTGGCAATGACCGCAAGTCCAAAAAGTGAGTCCTGCCACTGCCCTAGTGCGAGCAGGAGGATGAAGCATCCGCCCACGATCGCGTTGAACAAGGTGAAGAGATTGCCGCGCAGAATGTGCCACAGGCTCCGGCTTGAATCCGCAGCCACCCGGTTGTCCAAGCCCGCCTCAACCCGAAGCCTCACCTCGTTCTCACTCAGACCGACGTCGGGCAGGCGCTTCGCGTCGAGGACGGGAAGCGCCTGCCGCGCCGCTTGCAACGTCCGCTCCCGGGCTGCCGTTCGTTCTGTCATCCGTTCTGCACACCTCCAATCAAGCGGCTGGAACTATCGAGCAGGCTCAGTGAATTATGGAACCAGAATGATGCTGAATGTGAGATTAAAAGCGCTCACAGAATGACTTTGCGTGCCGTCGCAGTGAACTTTCTCAGAGGATAGCCAAGTATGGGATTGTCACTGTGACCGTGAAGCCGCCTTGTGGCTGATTCTCAAGGTGAACCGTGCCGTTCGCCCGTGAAACGATCGCCGAAACGATGGAGAGGCCCAGGCCGCTCCCACCGGTGCCGCCCCGTTGCGCGTCCGGGCGGGTGAATCGGTCGAAGGCGATGCTGATGAACTCTTCGGCCATCCCAGGGCCGGTGTCCTCAACGGATAGGCGAAGCCCGTTCTGGTCCTGCTGCAGCCGTGCTCGTACTTCTCCTGATTCCGGAGCTGCCCGGAGCGCGTTGCTGATCAGGTTGTCGATTACCTGGGCAAAGTGCGTGGCGGAAATTGGAAAGGACAAGTTGTCTATTGCCTCATCGACGTCAAATTCGACCGTGATGGCTTTATCCAGCGCGAGGAGCCGTGCCCTGTCCGACGCTGCGACGAATTCCGCCACGAGTGACTTCCCGGGCGTGAACTGGGTTTCGTGACCCGCTTCGAGCGTGGACAGCGTGAGGAGGTTCGTCGCCAAACGGGAGAGACGATCGACAGAACTTTCGGCCAATTGTAGGTCCCTGCTGAGGGCACTCGCGTTGCCGTCACTTAAATGGGCGAGCTCGAGCTGGATTTTGAGCAGAGCGATCGGTGTTCGCAGTTCATGACTAGCATCGGAAACCATCTGCTTTTCTCGCGCAGACGTCTCCCGAACGCTCGCGATGAAGTCGTTCAGAGTGAGGGCCAGGGCGGCCAATTCGTCCCGCGCCGGACCCACGGGCAACGGTTCAGATGATCCACTGGCACGGAGAGTCTCGGCGCGCTGGCGCATTCGCGCAACCGGCCGAAGCGCCGCAGTGGTCAATAGCCAGGAAGCCAGTCCGAATCCTATGAGGAGCACAACGGCGCCGAGGATCAGAACTCTCGTCACATTCTCGACAACGAGCGCCGTCAATCGCTGATCTCGCGTTGCCACGACGTGCCAATCCCCGGTCGGGGTTGTGACCGTTCGAACGATGACGAGGTAGTTCGAGTGTGACTGGGTGATGAAGTGTGATCCGTCGCCCAGCCTCGTCAGCCCCGTCAGCCGGCCGAATAATTTGTCGGGAATGTTGCTGACCTTAACGGTTCCTGCTGGATTCACGACCGCAACGTGTTGCTCTCCAGCCGGTGGGTCGATTTGATCTGGATGGGTTGTGATGCGGTCAGGTAGGGAGTACTCGCGTCGTACAGCAGCTTCTTATCGGCAGCAATTTGCACCTGTTCCATCTGCAGCCGAAAGGCAAAGGTCGCGGCGGTCAGTAGCACGGCGGCAACCAGAACACTTCCAATGGTTATTTTCCATCGGATTGACAGCCGCCTCAACCAATTCACTCGTTGACCTTCGCCAGGTAGCCGACACCGCGAACCGTGACAATTGCAACGTTGCTATCTCGTGCCGCCAGCTTCTTGCGGAGCGTGCTGACGTATTGCTCGACGATGTTGGCGTCGATGTGCGTCGCGGTCCCCCAGACGGATTCGAGGATCTCCTGCCGCGTCATGGGCTCACCGAGTTGCGTGATCAATCCCCGCAGCAACGTGAACTCATTAGGGCTGAGCGCAAGGGACTCTTCCCCAACCTGCCCTTTTCGCGACTGGGAGTCCAGTGTCACGTCGCCAGCTGTGACCTTGATCCACTGCTCGGCCGGGTCTCGCCGGATGAGCGCTCTGATCCTCGCGGACACCTCGGCGAAGCTGAACGGTTTCGTGAGATGGTCGTCCGCGCCGGCACCCAACCCGGTCACCCGATCGTCGACAGCATCACGGGCGGTGAGCAGAAGCACCGGCATCGTGCTGCCCGTCTGTCGGACACGTCGGCAGATTTCAAACCCCGACATGTACGGGAGCATCACGTCGACAACGGCTACGGCAAATTGGCAGTTCGCCAGATTTATGAGCGCGTCCACACCGTTGTCCACGAGCACCGTCTCGTACCCTTCGGCGTGCATACCGCGCTCGAGCGCGAGCCCCATCTGGGCATCATCTTCGACGATGAGGATCGATTTCACGAGTGATTCTTTTCCTAACGTACGCGCGCGGGGCAAACGGATCATGGCGTCCTGCTTCATAAAACTAGGTCATGGGCACTTCTCGGAGCCGCCCGGCGACTCAAAGTACGCCTTTCCTGTACAGAGTTTCAACCAATTTCCCGTGATCTACCGGCTCGGCGTTATCTCCGCCGCTAAGGATGGATCTATGACAGTCACGCTCACTCGGATGCCCGCTGCAGTCGAGCCAGTCTCGACCCGACGGGGTGCTCGGTGGCGTCTGCCGATCGGCCTGGGACTCTTCGGGTTCCTGGCCTCGTTTGCGGGCTCGTGGATCCCGTCCTTCTGGGGGGACGAAGCGGCGAGCGTGATGTCGGCTGAGCGCACGCTGCCGTCCCTGTTCGGAATGCTGAAAAACGTCGACGCCGTGCACGGCTTCTACTACCTCTTCCTGCACTTTTGGATTCAGGCGTTTGGCCCGTCCGAGCTTTCGGTACGGCTGCCCAGTGCGATCGCCGTGGGCTTCGTCGTGGCCGGGACGTTTGTCCTGGGACGGATGTTGTTCACCCGAAATGTGGGCATTGCCGCCGCCCGGATCTGCGCTGTGCTCCCGCGGACCAGCTACATGGGAGCGGATGCCCGCTCTTACGCATTCTCAACCGCGATCGCGGTCTGGATCACGGTCCTATTCCTGATGCTCCTGCGGAACAAGTTCAGCTCGACAGTGTCACGGAGGCTGGCGTGGCTCGGTTACGCGGTGGCTGTCACCATCGGAATCTATCTATTCCTGTATCTCGGACTGCTTCTACTCGTGCACGGAGTCTTCCTCGACACGGCGCGGTCATATCGCCACCACCAGAAGTATTGGTTAGGGGCCGCCGCCCTCGCCGTGACCCTTGCTATCCCGATCCTTGCAATCGGTTACTCGCAACGAGGTCAAATAGCATTTCTGGCTCATGCCCCGAATGTGCGCGAACTCGTCGAACGTATCCAGACCGCGTTACGTGGACGGGTGGCGGAAATCGTTTTCGTCGATGACTCGAACGATGACACGCCTACTGTCATTGGGCAAGTTGCTGCCGAGGCAGAGATTCCTGTCCGCCTCATCCGCCGTGATCAACCCGTTGGCGGGCCGTCCGGAGCAGTTCTTGTCGGTCTGGCGGAGTCCACCAGCGACTGGTGCATCGTGATGGACGGCGACTTGCAGCATCCACCGGAAGTGATCCCGGTGCTTCTGAGCTCGGGCATTGACCAGGATCCGGACATCGTGGTCGCATCTCGTCACGTCAACGGCGGATCGTCTGAGGGGCTGAGTGGGCGGCTGCGACATCTGGTGTCCGCTTCGGCGACCGTGCTCGTTCGAGCTATGTTCCCGACGAGGCTTCGTAATTGCACCGATCCGATGACCGGATTCTTCGCCATCAGACGGTGCGCTGTCGACCTCGATTCGCTCAGACCCCGCGGGTTCAAAATTCTCCTCGGAATCCTCGCCCACAACACCATCACCGTCATCGAGGAACCATTCGTGTTCGGTCACCGTCACGCTGGTGAGTCGAACGCGGTCAACAAGGTCAAGCCCCAGGAGAATGACCCGGCAATTTGGTAACCCTGATAGACGATAAAGATCAGCAAGAAAGCGATCATCCACGGGTAAGCCCAGAGCTGATCGCGAAGAACAGCCCAGACCAGGACCACCTTCACTAAGCCGTGCAACAGGAGGTAGATCGCACCGAATAATGCTGCTGACAGGTTGAGACTGCTCGTCAGATCTATCAATGAGTTCGCGATCAGGTCGTGTGGATCTTCGGCGATTTCGTGTTGGGTCAGAAAGCGCGCAATGGCGCCGATCTGAGCGGGAGAGATGACCAGCGGCAGGATGCCCCCGATGAGTTCGAGGACACCATCTAAGCCTTTGAGGATGAGGCTGATGAAAAATGTTCGATCAAGCAGGGTTAGCGCTGTCTCTGGTGTGTTCACAATCATCCCTTCAAGTAACTCTTGTTACAGTAGCTTTTGTGACGAATAATATTAGTTGGGTGTTGATACTTATTCAGTTGCCATCGGAGCCTTCCCGGCACCGGGTCGCTGTCTGGCGGGAACTGCGAAAAGCCGGCGCGGTGCCTGTATCGCCGGGCACCTGGGCGCTCCCGGCCGGACCCACCTTTCAACCCGCACTGGATCGGGCGGGTGAGTTGGCCCGCAAAGGGGCCGGCACCTTCGCCGTGATCGACGCTTCTCCGCGGGACGACGCCTCCACCAACCTGATCCGTGATGCCTTCGCCGCCGCCCGGGTTGACGAGTGGACCGAATTCGTGGCCGATTGCGGGAAGTTTGACGCCGAGATCGCACGCGAGATCGCCAAAGCAAAATTCACCTTCGGAGAGCTGGAAGAGGAAGAACAGAGCCTCGACCGGCTGAGGCGCTGGTTTCGCGACTTGAAGAAGCGCGATGTCCTCGCACTGCCCGAGGCCACGTCCGCCGAAGAGCACCTTCGAACCTGCGAGAGCGTGCTCGACGGGTACGCCGAACGGGTGTATCAAGTCATGCGCGGGAGCACCCCGGCAATCGACACGCCCCCCGAATCTGCGAAAACCGGAACTGCCCGATGAGCGCGTTCCCGGCTTCCTCCGATCCCCGCGCTCGCCTAGCACGTCTGCCCCAGCTGCGATGGTGGATCAGCGTGTCGTTACTCCTGGTGCTGGTCACTCTGATCCTGGGTTTCGCGGTCAAACTGAATCCCCGCCTGTCCGGAGCAGAATTTCGCATCGACGAGCTGCTGAGCCGGGATCACCTCGCTGTTGGAAATACGATCGCCTTGACGATCAACGCAGTGTTGTCCCCGCCGGGGATCATCCTCATCCTGCTCGTGCTGTTCGCTTTCCTCCTAATCGTGCGTCGCTCGCCGGTGAACGCGTTCGCCGTCACGTTCGCTATTGCGATCTATTTCATTGCCCGCGGTACTCGCGGGGCTACTCCGGCGGCGATCATCGGGCTCGGCTTCGCGCTCCTCGTCGCAGGCTCTCGCCTCTATCTGGGTGTGCACTACCCCAGCGACGTTCTCGGATCCTTCCTCGTTGCGCCCGCCGCTATCTGCATCTACACCGGATTGTGGACCCAATACGGGATGCACATACTGAACTGGATACCATTCTTGGATCGCATCGGTCCGATCCCGCCAACGCCGCAGCCACGCGGCCGTCCTGCAACACGGCCCTCGGCGCCGGAAACGCGCTGATGACCGGCGGTACACCCGCCACTGTCGGCCCATCGCCGACCCGCGGGGTCGTTGCTCCCTTATACCTGGCTGGTTTCACGACCGCGTTCGGCGCGCACGGAATCGCCGCCGCGCTCGGCGTCGAAACCGGCGACATCGGACTGAGCATCCTCACCTTCGGGATTCTCCTGGCCGTCTACGATCTGGCCGAAGTGGTCCTGAAGCCCGTCTTCGGTTCCCTCAGCGACCGGATCGGCGCCAAACCCGTGATCGTCGGCGGCCTGATCGCTTTCGCCGCCGCGTCGTTCTTCGGAATCTTCGCGGGCACCCCAATTCTGCTGGGCATTGCTCGCCTCGGCCAAGGAGCGGCAGCAGCAGCATTCTCGCCGGCATCATCGGCCGCCGTCGCCCGACTAGCCGGCCCCGGTGCCGTGGGACGATACTTCGGCAAGTACGGCTCATGGAAAGGTCTCGGCTATGCCCTGGGCCCCCTGATCGGTGCCGCATTGATCGGGCTAGATGGCCTCCGCGCACTGTTCATCGCACTGACGATCCTCGCCGCCGCGACCGCAATATGGGTCATCGTCGCTGTCCCACGCCTCCCCATCCTGCCCCGCCCCCGATACACGCTAAAGGATCTGGTCAAGCAGACCGTCGACCGGTCCTTCCTCATCCCGACACTCGTACTCGCGGCCAGCACCGGCGCTCTCGGTGTCGCGGTCGGATTCCTCCCTCTGCTTGGAACCACGCTCCACCTCGGGCTATTTGGCAGTATGGCTGCGGTGACCGTGCTCGCCATCGCCTCCACGCTCACTCAGCCTTCCGTGGGCCGGCTCCGCGACAACGGCCGCATCAGCACACGAACAGGTACCACGGCCGGCCTCCTGCTGATCGCTACTGGAATCGGTGCACTCGCTGTTATCCCCACGCCGGCCACCCTCTACCTCGCCGCACTAACCATCGGCACGGGGATCGGTGTGGCTACCCCGCTAGCATTCGCACACCTAGCCGCCACCACACCAGCCGAGCGGATGGGACGCACGATGGGCAACGCCGAACTCGGTCGCGAAGTCGGCGACGCCGGAGGCCCCCTCCTCGTCGGCGCGGTAGCGAGCACCATAACCCTGGGTGCGGGGCTAGGTCTGCTCGCTATCCTCACGGTCGGAGTTGCCACCCTCAGCGGCATCACCCTGCGCACCAACACCACCCACGCAAGACGTCAACCTGTGTAAGTCAGTAACGGCGACAGCGCCAGCTAGCGACCTCAGAACGCCGCCAAATAGCGCCAAAGACCACATACACGCATCGATGGGCGTGGGTGCTCCATGGACGGTCGTCTGCGGAGACCTGGGTCAGAGCATGGAGCCAAGGTCGGAACCGACGGACGGATAGGTCGCGGTCGCCGATTTTAGTTGTCGGGTGGTTAGGCCCAGCTTGATTGCGAGGCCGAAGATGTTGATCACTTCCGAGTAGCCGGGGCCGAGCAAATGTGCGCCGAGGATCTGATCGGTTGCTGTATCAATGATGACCTTCGTCGCCGCGACGGTCTCGCCGACTCGGTAATTGGCATACCAACTGCTGGTGTCGTTGTAGCGCACAGCGATATCACGGCCATCACGCACGGCTTCGTGCTCGAGCATGCCGACGCGGTTCAGCTCCGGGATCGTGAACACTGTCGTGGGGACGCCGGCATAGTCCGGCACGGTCATGGTGCCTTTGAGCATGTTGGATGCTGCCACCTTGCCCTCGAAAACGGCGACGGGCGTGAGGCGTTCACCGGGAGTGTCGGCGGCGTCGCCGGCGGCGAAGACCGACGGATTGCTGCGGCTTTGCAAGTGTCCAAACACATCGATCCCCTTCGGGCCCCAGGCAATGTTTGCCGCCGCCAGATTCAAACCGTCGATGTTGGGCACCCGGCCAGCGCCGTGCACCGCCAGATCCGTATCGAGGACGGCCGTGACGCCGTGCTGCTCCACGCTCACCTGAAGCCCCGTGGCGGTGCGCGCCACTGCACTGACCGAGGTGCTGCGATTCACGCAGATGCCGGTTTGCTCACTGCGCTGCACGAGCTGGTCGACGAGATCGGGGTCGAACGCGCGTAACGGGCGCGTGCCGTGATCGACGACCACGCAGTCCACACCAGCGCGGGCTGCGATGTGGGCGAACTCGAAGGAGACAAACCCGCCCCCGATAAATACGATCCGGCCGGGAAGCTCCTTGAGGTTGAGAAAGTCAGTGCTGTCGATGAGGTGCTCGTGTCCGGGGAACTCGAGGGGGCGCGGGCGGGCACCGGTCGCGATGAGAAACCGCTTCGCCTGGTGCTGCACGCCGTTGATCTCGAGGTGATGGGGCCCGGTGAAGTGAGCGGCACCGTGAAAAGTGCTCACACCGTTGCGGAGAAGTTCGTCTTCCATGCTCTGGGGCACACCGTCGGTGAAGCCGCGCTTGTGACGCATCAGCGCCGCCCAGTCCATCGTGAGCTCATTCTCGTTGATGCCCTTGCCCTGCATCAGATGGGCGGCGTCGATTATTTCCGCTCCACGTCGGAGAATCTTTTTCGGGTCACACCCGCGCAGGGCACACGTGCCGCCATAGGGCAGGGCATCAACGATGCCCACGCGCCATCCCCGTGCAGCGCACCTGTTGGCTGCTGTGGTGCCGGCCATTCCGGCACCGATCACAAACAGGTCGTATTCCTCAAACATGTCGCTCATGCTGCGGTGATCGCGTCGCGCAGTTGCTCCAGCGTTGGGGCACCGGCCAATCCTGTCGGGGTCGTGTAGATGCGGCAGGCCATCCCCACCGGTGCTGCCGGGTCAGGAAAAAGGTCTGTTCCCCCCACCAGAATGCTCGGAGATCCCCGAAAGTGGATTGCCTCTGCGTCTTCCAGATTCTCGACCAACCGCCGGGTCACGACGGTGCCCGGGTGTTCGACTGCGATCAGATCCAGCCGCTCAGCGGCAATTTTCCAGTTCGGGCACCCATCGAAGTACTGCAAGGTAATGTCCATGCCCTCACCGTAAACGTTGCACCATGGTGCAAGGTCAAGTGGTGGAATGGGACTATGCAGATTAGAGACCTGGCCATCGCGAGCGGCGCAACCGCACAGACCATACGGTTCTATGAGCGGCGCGGCCTGTTGGATCCCGCCGAACGTGCGGGGAACGGTTATCGGCGGTACAACGACGCGGCCCTCTCGCGCCTGCAGTTCATTCGGTCTGCCCAGACGGCTGGTCTGACCTTGTCCGAAATTGGCAGCATCATCACGGTTAGAGAAGCAGGCGAGTTGCCGTGCGGGCACGTCTTAGACCTTCTCTCGGCGAAACTGGCGGATGTGCACCGCCGCCAGCAGGAGCTTGCACTTCTTGAATCAGAGTTGCACCACCTCATCGAAACGAGCGAATCTCTTGATCCAGGAGACTGCGAAGCTGGCAGCGTCTGCCACGTAATCGCCCAAGCTCATCAGTAGCGCGCAACACCTTCCCGCCACTAATCGATCCGTATTCACCGCCAAATAACGATGCAACTCACATTTATAGCCGAGCGTACGATCGCATTGTCACGTAATCGAACGTATAAATGACACGTGTCGAGCATGGGTTGAGCGCCCGTTAGCCGAACCCCCTATGGGACCCTCGCGCTCGCAGGGACCGACGGAGGAGTTCGCTAGTTCGCTAGTTCGCTAGTTCGCTACTCAATTAGCGACCCAGCGGTGGCTGGCAAGCGCTGGCGCAGCACACATGCTCATTCCGTCTGCAGCACCGCCAAGAGCGGAACCTACGGCGTAGTAAAGATCAGAACCAGGATCAAAATGAAGTTCGCAAGCATGAGTACGCCGGCGATGCACAAAGCCACTCGGGGTGCCCCGAGGGGAGTTCCGAGCTGCCGCGGATGATCCTTCAAGTACTTGAAGCCTTGATATGCGACGATAAACGTCACCGCAAGTCTGGCGAAAAAATAGTAGAGCCAAGGATGCATGACTAGTCCATTCCTGTTTGAGAGAACGGCGCCGGAAGGAACGCTGACCCGGTGAGAATGCAGTTTCTCTGCAGGATTCATGATCACCCGACCGACGAAACAAATCATTATGAGCTTAGGACGGGACCGCCCACACGCTCTACTGGGGATAGGTCGATTCAATCGCGACAATAATCTGGCCTTGGCATTCCGTGTTCCCGCTGCGCGGTTCCCTCTCTGTCAACCTTGTTTGAGGCACCGGGATCGTCCCGAATAGTGTCGTAGAAGGCGGGAAGGAGTTCCCTTGACGAACGCTTTAATGACAAGACCCAGCTCGAGCGGGCAGGCTGTAGGGATGGAAGATGTTCCCGATCCCCAACTTCCCGAGCGTGCACGGCGGCGGACGTACACAGCCAAGTACAAACGCGACATTCTGACCGAGTATGACCGCCTCGATCGGCAGGGCCGCGGTGCGCTGCTCCGACGAGAAAAGCTGTATACCTCCTTGGTCAGCTCGTGGCGTGACCAGCGAGATAGAGGAGTGCTGGTCGCGCTGGCACGGCCGGCAGCACCCCCGCGCACCGCGGCAGCCCTCATCCCCGCGGCCCCGGCCGGAGCCGATGAAGCAGCCTCGGGCGCTGACCGAGCCGGAGCGCAACGTCGTTCTGGAGGTCCTGCGGTCGAGCCGGTTCGTGGACAAAGCGCCGGCGGAGATCCAAGCGATCCTCCTCGACGAGGGCACCTACCTGTGCTCGGTGGCGACGATGTATCGCCTCCTCCGCGCTCACGGCGAGACCGGGGAACGTCACGCTAAGGCCGAGCACCCGACACGCGTCACGCCCGAACTCATCGCCACCGGACCCAACACGACCTGGTCGTGGGATATATCCAGGCTCAAGGGGCCGGCCAAATGGTCGTACTTCCATCTGTATACGATCATCGACATTTACTCGTGGTACGTCGTTGGCTGGATGGTCGCGACCCGGGAATCTCACCAACTCGCCGAGCCGCTCCTGTTCGACACCATCGAGAAGCAAAAAATTCGTCGAGACCAGCTGACAATCCACTCCGACAACGGGTCCTCGATGGCGTCGAAACCCGTCGCGTTCCTGCTCGCCGACCTGGGCGTGACCAAGTCGCACTCCCGCCCACATACGAGTAACGACAATCCATTTTCGGAGTCGCATTTCAAGATTTTGAAGTACCAGCCCGAGTTCCCCGACCGGTTCTATAGCCTCGCCGAGGCACGCTCATTCTGCACCGAATTCTACGACTGGTACAACGGCGAACATCGTAATTCGGGCATTGGTATGCACACCCCGTTCAACGTTCACCACGGCCGCGCACCCGCTATCCAGCACGCCCGCGCCCGCGTCCTCACAACGGCCTATGCCGAGCATCCTGAACGCTTTGTGCGGCAGCACCCGCAGCCACCAACGTTCCCGACGACGACCTGGATCAACGAACCAAAGAAGGAAGAAACGAACGCAATGACCGGCTAAAGAAACTGACTCATAAAGGTTGACATCTTCCGGGATCGCGTTGGCACCGCGCTCGACGAAGCACGCGTTCCACGACGACGGTTGGTTCGGCTTCGGTCTAGTTTCAACCAACCCACCCGCTCCGCGGAGAAGGGCCGCTGTGCCGATCTTGGACACCGGGAGATGTCGAATTCTTGAGCGTTCACTGGTCCCAATCGACACGGACTGAACTTGCGTGAACCCTCCGTGTGATCACGTTACGGCGTGTTTTCTGTGACCAAAACTTTTTGAAGTGTGGGCAAAATGTGGGCAAAACGGCCATCCTAGAAAAACGAAACCCCCTGCTCCCCAGTGAAACACTGGGTTGTAGGGGGTTTTTCGTGGCGGTACCGGTGGGATTTGAACCCACGGTGGAGTCTCCCCCACACGACTTTTCGAGAGTCGCACCTTCGGCCGCTCGGACACGGTACCGCCGTCGATCCTAGTAGAGACTGGGGTCCGACGCGAATCGGCGAACATGCAGCAGACACACGGATGCCGCGGAGTAGCCTCAGTGGGTGCGCGAATCAACCCCGAGCATCCGCCCGTTAATCGCTACCGGTATCGCCGTTGTCGCGACCGGCATTGTGCTTGCCACGACCTGGTTTCGTCGCGACCTCGAACAGCAGAAGGCCATTCTGAACGAAACCCTGCCGGTGCATTCCGCCTGGTGGCGCAACAATGCCAAGCAACCGGGTGAGCTGCTCTACGTCGCGATGGGCGACAGTGCAGCCCAGGGCATCGGTGCCTCCAGCCCGAACAGGAGCTACGTCGGCGTGCTCGCCGATCACGTGCGGCGCGTCACCGGCCAAACCGTGCGTGTTGTGAACCTCAGCGTGTCGGGTGCCACGGTGGCTTTGGCCGTGCGCGACCAGCTTCCCCGCTTCGAAAAGCTTGAGCCCGACCTGGTGACGGTCGCGATCGGTGCCAACGATATCGCCCAGTGGAACCCCACAACCTTCGAAGCGGGCATTCGCACCATTTTCGCCGCGCTGCCGCCGCACACCCTCGTCGCCGACCTGCCGTGCTTTCACCTTCCCCACAACGAGGTCAAGGTGGCAGAGGCCAACGAGATCATTCGACGCGTCGCCGACGAACACGAACTGACCGTGGTCCCGCTGCACTCGACCACCAAACGGGCCGGGTTCCGCAGCATCCTGACCCACGTCGCCAAAGACTTGTTTCACCCCAACGACCGCGGCTACCGTTCCTGGGCCGAGGCGTTCCTGCCAGCGATGAGCGCGGATGCCGCGCGGGTGTCAGCGCATCAGGGAGCGGCAGTAACCTGACTCGCTCACTGCTGCGCAGCGACCGAATCGGCGTCCCCCATGGGAGTCTCCAGCTCCCATGCCCCCGACAACACAATATTGTCCATCAAGGTGAGCAGGGTGTCAGCCAGGTCAACGTGCGGGCTGGAAAAAGTGATCAGGCACAAGCCGCGATGGTCGGGAAACTCAATCCAGTAGTCAACGATGAGAAGCGGGAGGTCTGGCGTGCCCACGTCGGCCGACGCGCTCGCGACCCTGCTGTGCCTCACGAGTGGGCCCGCCGGGGTGACCGCGCTGAGAAGTTTTGCCTCGGGTGCCAGCCGTTCGCTCAGCCGTTTGGCCATACTGTCGAGATGGGTGCGGCCTCCCTGGGCCGGCCCGAGTTGCTGCCAGTACAACACAACATTCAGCGCGAGTGCCCCGGTACGGTTGCGCTGCAACAGGTAGGCCATGAATTCGGCTCCGCCGGCAGCCGCACGAATGCAGGTTTCGGTGAGCCAGCGGGCGAGTTCTCGTCGCAACACCGGCGTCGCCGGCAGCCCCTTCAATTGACGATTGACGAGTTGCTTGACACTCGCATCTCGTGCGGCGGCATCGTCGAGAGCGATCGAAAACCAGTCTCCGGAAAGCGGCAAGTCAAAGCCGGTGACCCGCGACAGGGTCGGGTCTCCATCGCTTCGAAATTCAGACGGGTGCGTATCGCCGGCTACCCAGGCCGCCTCATCATCGCCGGGTTGCGGCTCCAATGCGGCGATCACGTCGGCAACGGAGGCCGACATCGTGTGCGGGCCGGCGGGATCAAACACGACCGCATTGAGAAAATCGGCATGCTGGATCAGAAACGGTACGAGTGCTGCACCGCGCTGCAGGGCGAACTCGCGGTCGGAAATGTCGCTGATGAATTCTGCGAATGTCTCAGTGGAGGAGAACAGACAGAGGTTGAAACGTGGAGCGCCCGCGGGAGAGTCAGCGGCGGCGAACACCCGGGTCTCGAGCACCCCGACTTTACTTCGCAGCAACGGCACGACGACAAAGTCGAGGCGCAGCGCTCGGCCGATAGCCTCGACATCCTGATTCTCAAGCGCGACGGCCAAATGCGCCGACCCGACCTCGGTCGTGGCAGCAACGACGATGCCGTCCGGCAGCTCATCCGTCATGACAATTTCTCCGCATCAATCTCGTCCTTTGACCCTATCCGCACCGTGCACAGCGCCTCGCGTCGGCCAAGCAGCGCGTCCTCGGTCACGTCGACTTCGTTCTCGCGGGCGCCAACGGAAAACAACTCGAACCGGTCTTTGATCGGCGTCGGATTGGCGAGCACGAGACTGGCACTTGGCCACCCCGGCGGAGGCTTGAGCGCCGCGAACATGTGAAGGAACGGGGGGTACTCCCGTTTGAGAAGATTAATGGGAAAGGCGCCGAATGACCCGCTCAGGTCCTGCGCCCACTGCGCCGCCGCAAAATCGCCCGCATAGGCCGCATCAGTGATCCACGGCGTCTCGGCGCGACGTCCATTGTAGATCTGGTCGGCATCCGCTTGCAGCTTGCCGGCACGGGCTGCGTCGGCGACGAATTCCACCTCGGCGAGCGCGGTCGCCGATCCCCGCCTGATGATTTCGGCACGAGCGTTCGCCGGCGTCTCCGAACCATCAACGGCGTAAACGGCCGCTGAAACCATCCAGCTCTCCGGGTCGGAACGATCGGCCACGGCGCGAGCACGAGCCTGGGCAAACAAGTACGTCGAGGGGAGGCTGGAATCCACGCTGGCGTTGCGCAGAAAGACCCCACGATTCCAGCCACCGATACGAGTGGATGCCTGCAGCCCGCGCGCGACAAAATGGCCCGGCTCCCCCCACACACCCACGTCGTACGAGTACGCCAACTGCGCAACCGTGCGTCGCCATACGCTCATGGAACAACGAACGGCAGGTCGTTCAGCACCGTAATTTTGCCCTGGGCATCCCACGGGATGCGATACTCCGGCGCACCGCCGAGATTTCCTTCATACGGCAAACCGTGGCGGACCGTCTGCACTGTCCGCGCAGCCAGCCGCGCCTTCTGCGAGAAAAGCAATCGAGTCGACCATCTCGGAGCGACGGTCGTCCCATCCGTGAGTAAAATCCGTCACAGCGTCGGCCAGCCCGGAATGCCCAACGGCCGCCGCAATCGTGTCACTTCGCGTGTTCGCATTGTTGAATTCCTGCGCGACAATGGTCAATTCGTCACTCAGTCCCCTCAAAGACTGTGTGCTGACACATAGGTCGGCCATTGTTCCTCTTTCTCCCCACTGCTGGTTCGTTCTGTTCAGGATACGACCGGGTCTGACGTTCTGCGACCGCAACGGCCGGTTCAGGCAGCCGACTGTCGGTGGCCCCGGCTAGGCTCGAAACATGGCAAAATCCGTCTCTTCTTTCCGCTGCTCCGAGTGCGGCTGGACGACCCTGAAATGGGCGGGCCGCTGCGGCGAATGCCAGCAGTGGGGCACCGTCGTCGATGCCGGCCAGACAGCCGGCATCACCCGCAAGCTCAAGGCCATCACGCTCGTCGGCGATGGCATCGCCCGCCCGATCACCCACGTCGAAACGGATGCCGCCGCTCACTGGCCGACCGGCATTAATGAATTCGACCGTGTGCTCGGCGGCGGCATCGTGCCCGGCTCGGTGATTCTGCTCAGTGGGGAGCCTGGCGTCGGCAAGTCCACGCTGCTGCTCGAGGTCGCGTCTAAGGCGGCCGCAGCGAAGAGCCGCGTGCTCTACGTCAGCGCCGAAGAGTCGGTGAGCCAGGTTCGGCTGCGCGCCGAACGCACCAACGCACTCGAACCCGAACTCTATATCGCCGCCGAAACCGATCTCGGAGTCATCCTCGGGCAGATCGATGCTGTCAAGCCCGACCTCATCATCATTGACTCCGTGCAGACCGTGTCGAGTGCGCTCTCCGACGGGTCGCCGGGTATGCCCAGCCAGGTGCGGGAGGTGGCATCCACTCTAATTCGGGTCGCCAAGGATCGCGGCCTGCCGGTGCTGCTCGTCGGTCACGTCACCAAAGACGGCTCGATCGCCGGTCCGCGGGTGCTCGAGCACCTGGTCGACGTGGTGTGTCAGTTCGAGGGCGACCGGCAGACCTCGCTGCGGTTCATTCGCGCTCTGAAGAACCGGTTCGGGCCTACCGACGAGGTCGGCTGCTTCGAGATGACCGGCGACGGCATCGCCGAAGTGCCCGACCCGAGCGGGCTGTTCCTGAGCCGGGCCACCGAACCGGTCGACGGCACGTGTGTGACCGTCGCGTTGGAAGGCCGTCGGGCGATGCCGGTCGAGGTGCAGGCGCTCGTCACCGACACCCAGGCACCGAATCCCCGCCGGGTCACGAGCGGCGTGGACTCCGCCCGCGTGGCTATGCTGCTCGCGGTTTTGCAGGAGCGCGCGGGAATGAACCTCTCCACCAAAGATGTATACGTGTCGACGGTCGGTGGCATCCGTCTGAGTGAGCCGGCCGCCGACCTGGCCATCGCGCTGGCTATCGCGTCCGCGTTCACCGGGCTGGCCGTGGCGCACAACGTGGTCGCCTTCGGCGAGATCAGCCTGGCCGGCGAGGTACGCGGAGCACTCATGTCGAAGCAGCGAGTGAACGAGGCCGTTCGCCTCGGGTTCACCACCCAGATCGACGCCGCCTGCGGGTCGATCCACGCGGCGGTCGCCCTGGCACTCGGCACCACCCGCAAACCGCGCGACGCCGAACTCGATCGGGCGTTCTAACCCCGGCCGCCCCCCGCTCGATTGTTCCGTCGGGCGCACCCGGTGCGCGATTCGGTTAGTCGGCGTCGCTGTGGCCGAGCTCAGGGCTCAGGGCGTTCAGCAGGTCGGCCGGGGCGGCCTGCATCACGTTGGGTCCGGCAATGTCGAAGAAGACCATCTCCAGCGTCGCGGCGTGCACGGTGAGAAATTCCCGCAACCACTGGCCGTCGCACACCATGACCTGCGGGTCCACGTCGTCGGGAACCACTCGCAGGTAGTTCTCCGCGGCGGAGAAGAGCAGCAGCATCCGCTTGTCTGAGCCTTCGCGGCCGAACACGCGCACCTGGGCCGCCTCGCCGTTGACCACGAGTCGCGGCACGATCATGTAGTCGTTGCGCAACGCATAGGCGACGGCGACGACGTCCTGCGCTGCCAGTGCGGCGGCGAGCGCCTCGGAACGGGTGTTGGCAGTCGTATCGGTCACCCATTCATTCAATCAGGCGAAGCTCCAGACGCCCAGCTGGCAGCGCACGCCACGAGCGAACGGATGCCCGCTCGCCCCCGCGGCGCGCAAACCGGACCCCGTGTACGGGAGCTAAACCGTGCGCGCGGGCTAAATCAAAAAATCATCCGGGTGCCGAAGCAGCCGTCCCACAGGTACGGCGGTCCTGATCGCTCCCGCGACCGGATCTCCTGAATTAGCCACCGAGCCGAGTGCCAGCCGGTCGACCGACAGGCCCTAGTTCAGGATCATCAAGGCCGGGTCGGCCGCCTCGATGCCGTCCACGGTCACGTGCAGGTAATACGAGGCTCCGCCGGCCGGAACCGCGGTGCGGGCTTCGGCTTGACAGGTATCGACGGCCGAGCGGGTGCGATCCCAGGTGATCGGTGTTGCCAGCGGCATGACCACACCGGGCTTGAGGGTGACCTGGGCGTCGATCGGGTTGGTCTGGCAGTCGGTGGAGGTCCAGTAGACGTCCTGCCCGCTCATCACGGTGAACACCTGCTTGGCGTTGCCGGCGTTGATCACACAGTCGGTGGTTCCGATGTTGGTCAGGCTCAGCGACAGCTGCGGCAGGACTCCAACGGCATAGTTGGTCGCGTCCGTGACGGCCGCAACCTGCACGGCCGACGGGTCGCAGGCCGCGCCGTCGACGGCGGTCGCTACCTCGGGGATGGTGGTGACGGCATCCGTCGGCGTCGCCGACTCGGTCGTGTCGGCCGCGGGCGTTTTCGGGGAGTCCCCGTCGCCCTTGCTCACGCCCGGTTGCACGATGATGAGAAACAGAATGACGAGCACGGCGAGCAGGCCGAGCCCCACTACGAAACGCCGGCGCCGGTACACCTTGCTGGACTGGCGGCCGACCGGTTGCTTGATCGTCGACATGCCCCAAGGTTATTGAAGTTCAGCGGCAGAACTCGGTAATGGTGTGCGTGTCGGCGGTAATTGCTGCCGGAAAGACCCGCTCGCAATCGAAAGACTGCGAACGGGCACTCCGGTGCCCGCTGTTTAGTGGTGCCCGTATTTGGGCGGCTTCGGTGCTTTCTTGGCCTTGTCGACCTTCACATCGGTCCAGCCGATCACCTCACCGTCCGCGTTCTGTGCGGACACTGTGTATTTGCCGTTCTTGAGGTTGTCTGCGAGCGTGACGCTCACGGTACCCTCGGCACTCACGAGCAGCCAGCCGCCCAGGTCGTCGGCTTTCTTCTTGGAGTAGGCCCACACCGACACGTACTCACCCGCGTGTTTGACACCAACCTCAATAACTACCGTGTCACCAGCCCGATAGGCCTTCTTGTCAGTGTCGATCACGTTCTTGAGCTTCTTGGTGAGCTCCTTCTCACCAGCCGCGATAGGCGCATCGCCGGGTTCGGCGCTCACGGAAACCGCCACGGCGAGCCGCACGATCGTGCCCGACTCCGCTGCGGTCATCTCGAGCATGCTGTTCTCTACCGCATCCGCCGGCACCGTGACGCTGACGGTGGCCGTACCCGTCGAATCAACGGATGCCGTCCCCACGTCGGTGCCCGACCAGCGCAGCGCGAGCTGCGTGTTCTTCGGAGCGCCAAGCGAGGTGAGGTTGAGGTGGCCGACCGTGAAAGTGACTGAGTCACCCGGGTCGACTGCCGCCGTGGGGGCACCGGTGATCGAGGCCTGGTTTGCCTTGAACGACGGCGACAGCGGGCTGTTCGTCTGGATGTAGGAGATCCAGGCGTCCCGGTCGACGAGACCGGAGTCCCGGGTATCGGTGCCGTTCAGGAACTCGCGGAAGTTGTCGCCGCCGGTGAGCAGAAAGTTGAACGAACCGATGCGATATGACTGCGCAGGGTCGATCGGGGTGCCATCGATCCAGACGCCTGTCACGCGGTCGCCAGCGCCACGGTCGGCGTCGAACGTGTAGTTAACGTTGTCGCTCAGGCCGAGCTGCAGGAACGGACGACTCGGAATCGTGCCGTCGGCGTTGGTCTGCCACTGCTGCTCGAGAACGGTTTTGAACTGCGCGCCCGTGAGGCTCGTGGTCCAGAGGTTGTTCAAGAACGGCAGTACTGCATTTGCCTCGGCGTAGGTCACGACACCGTCGGGATCAAGAGACAGGTCAGCACGCATCCCCCCGGGGTTAACGATGCCAATCTCGGCGCCGCCGATGGTGGAGTCGGCCAGGGAGGCGCGCAGCGAGTTTGCCACGAGCGTGCCCATGGTAGAGGGAGCCATGCGGTCTTCGGCGCAGGGCGCAACTCCGCCCGTGCAGGCCCGAGTGATGTCAGCGGTGACCGAACCGACGGGCACGTTGCCCTGGACCGCGGCCTCGGCCAGCGCGGCGTTCGTGATCGTCTGAACCTCGGCAGCGCGCGGGTACGCGGCCACGAGGTCGGCGTCGGGTGCGGTGGAGCGGGCCACGTTCCGGTTCTTGACCGTGGTCGTGTCCCCGGTGGCGATGTCGTAGCTGAGCACGACCTGGCCGATGTTCTCTCCGTAACTGCCAGTCTGCAGCACCGGGCGCGTCACGCCGTCAGCTGCCCCGGGAACCTGTGCGTCCCACGCGTACTGCTTGTGCGTGTGCCCGGTGAAGATCGCGTCGACCTCTGCCGAGGTGTCATTCACGATTGCGGCGAAGGCTCCGCCTTCGGTGAGCTCCTGCTCGAGCGTGGCACCATCGGGAATCCCCGCGCCGGCACCCTCGTGGTACTCGGCGATGAGAACATCCGCTTCACCGTTCGACGGGTCGCCGTCGGTGAGCTGGGCGGCCACGCGGTTGACCGCGGCGACCGGGTCACCAAAGCTGAGGCTGGCGATGCCGTTGGGCGAGACAAGCGCCGGGGTCTCTTCCGTCACGGCACCGATAACGCCGACCTGCACGCCGGCCACGTCGATGATGGTGTACTCCCGCATGGCTGGAGTTTCAGTGCCCGCGTTGTAGACGTTGGCACCGAGGTAGTCGAAGTTCGCCGTGTCGGCCACTCGACCGCTGAGGTCGCTAAACCCCTGGTCGAACTCGTGGTTTCCCACACCAGAGGCCGCGAGGTTGAGTGCGTTCAGCACATCGATCGTGGGCTGGTCGTTCTGCGAGGCTGAGGCGAACAGCGAGGCGCCGATGTTGTCGCCGTCCGAGAGGAACAGCGAGTTGGCGTCGCCATATTCCGCCCGGAGCTGCTCAATGGTTCCGGCGAACTTGACGGTATTGGCGTCGATGCGTCCGTGGAAATCATTGACGTTGAGCAGGTTGAGCTCAACAGCGGTGGGCGTGGCGAGGTTTAGTCCGAGCACGACCGGGTCGTGATCCGACGAGCGGAACGCGTCGGCGACGTAGAAGTCGGTGACGTTGTTGTTGTACCTGCTGTACTCCAGCGCGACCGATTCCACCGAGTTGATGTTCCAGACGTCGACGGCGTTGACCGTGACAGCCGCTTCGGGCGAGGCGAAGACGTGGTCGAGTGAGCCGACAGTGCCGCCGTAGGCGTACGTATACTCGCCGCTCTTGTCGCCCTGGTTGATGTAACCGGCGTCAAGCAGCACCCGAATCGGGTCTTCGAGGTCGTAAGCGTTGAAATCGCCGGTGAGAAAGACCCGATCGATGCCGGAATCGGCCTTGACCTGGTCAGCGAAGGCTACGAGCGCGTTGGCCTGCTCGATGCGGGTCGGGTTGGATGCTCCCTGACCGTCACCCTGATCGGCGTCGTCACCGGTGCCTGATCCCTTCGACTTGAAGTGGTTCACGATGGCGAGAAAGCTCGACTCGTCGTCCCCGACCAGCTGGAATGCCTGGGCGAGTGGTTCACGTGCGCGGCCATTGAAGGCGACGGATTCGGTGAGGATGACCGACTCCCCCACCGTTTCAACAGCGGCGGGCTTGTAGATGAAGGCGGTGCGAATCACGTCCTCGCTGGCCGGAAGCGCGGCCGGCGAGGCCACGAACGCCCAGACGTCTCTGCCGGACGCCGCGTTGAGCGCTGCGGTCAGGTTGGCGAGGGCGTCGTCGCGGTCCTTGCCGAACGCGGCCGAGTTCTCGATCTCCTCGAGCGAGACCACGTCGGCATCGAGGGCATTGATCGCCGAGACGATCTTGGCCTGCTGGCGTTCGAAACTGAGCTGGGTGGCGGCGCCGCGGGCGTCGCATCCGCTGCTCACCGTGGTCGGAACGCCGGCCCGGTCGTTGTAGAACCGGCAACCGTCGAGCGAGTCCCCCGTGGTCGAGAAGTAGTTCAGCACGTTGAAACTCGCCAAGCGGATGTCGCCGCCCACGTTCTCCGGCGCGCTCGTGCGGGTGTCGGCGAAGGTCACCGGCTGTACGGTAGCTGCATTGGACGATACGAGGGCTGTCACCGGCTGGAACTTCCAAGCGTCGTTGCGAAAGTCGAAGATGACCGGCGAGAGGAAGGAGACCGCGGCGCCGATGCGCACCGGTGCACTGGTCGACAGGTACGGAACCGGGCTGCCCTGGTTCGCTGCGGCCAGGTAGTTCGTCGTGGCGCCGTCGTCGAGGGTGACTGCTCGGCCGGCATTCTCGGCGAGGGCCGACTGATACTCGGCGGAGCCGGGCAGGGCCGTGACGCTCGGGTTCACTAGTGGGGTCGTTCCAGCGGCGAGGCCAATTTCGGCGTATTGGTTGGTCGTGTAGTTGTTGGTGACGGTGAAGTCGCCCTGCGGGGCAAGCAGCATACCCTCGAGGGTTTCGCGCTGTTCTGCGCCGGTCGGCAGCGCCACAGTGACCGGGGTCGGGGCGACCACGTCTGTGGTGGAGAGCTGAGTGACGTCGTCGACGGTGCCGAAGGTGACCTCGGTCATGCCAAAGAATTCCACGACGGTGCCGACGACCTGAACGTGGTCACCGATCTTCACGTCGGCGGTCGCCGTGCTGGAGTAGGCGAACACGCCGTGCGAGGCAGTGTGGCTGGCGAAGTCCAGCTCGCCGCCGGTCGCTGCGGTTTGCAGGTAGAACCCGTCGAAGCCGCCGGTCGGGTAGGCGGCCGTGACGACACCCGAGGTCTTGACGACGGTTCCGGCGAGCGGGCTCGTGTCGGTCGTTCCCTGGATCGCGTCGATCGCGGTCAGTTCGTCGGGCGCCGGGGTCGGGTCGGGGTCCGGCTCGGGTTCGACCGGTGTGCCAGTGTCGCCGGCGGCGTTCGTGGGCGTCGGGGCCGACGCAGTGAAGTCGGCGGCATTGACGTCCGTATCGACAGATCCGGTGCGGTTCACCGATGTGGTGACGGATGCCGCGGTGGCGGCCGTTCCTTCAAAAGTGTTCGAGCTGCCGTAGCCGATCAGGTCGAGGATCTCGGTCTGGCCGGTCAGTGAGCCGGTGGCCGGAGCCGTCAGTGCCGTCGACTGGTTGGCGAAGAAGATCGTGCCAGAGCCGGCGGCAAAGGAGGTGCCGAAGGCGGCATCCGCTGTGGGCAGGGTTGCGCCGTTTGCCGCATTCGAGCTGCCCTGCACAAGGTAATAGCCGCCGGCAGCAATAGTGCCGGTCAGGGCGACGACCCCGGTGGGGTTCGACGTGCCGCTGGCCGAGCGGTACTGAATGGAGGTGCCGTCGAGCGACACGTCGGCGTCGCTGGGGTTGTAGAGCTCGACGAACTTATTCAGGTAGGTCGCGCCCGAGCTGCCGCCGTTCAGGTACGCCTCGTTGATGACGACTCCGGTGCCGGCGGTGTTGGCGCTGGCCGGCATAGCGATGAGCGGAGCGGCCGTAAGGCTCACCCCAAGTAGTGTGGCGAAAACCAGCCTGGTACGGCGATGATCGGCGGATGACATGGATCTCCTCATTCATAGAATGATGCGTGTGTCATTGCGCCCGGGGTCGTGCTTATCGGAAGTTCCCCCGGCCCACGGTTGGCAGGTGCAATAGTTCGCAGCCTAGCGACGGCCCGTGTCCGGGGGGTAAACTCCGCGTATTTTGCTCCTATGAGCAGCGCTTTAAGCCGTGATCGGGCCGATCGCGCCGACATTCGCTAGTTCAGGCGCTTCACCATGCGGGTGTTGCCGAGCGTGTTCGGCTTCACCCGGGCCAGGTCGAGAAACTCCGCGACGCCCTCATCGGGCGAGCGCACGAGCTCGGCATAGACGGCCGGATCGACGGTCTCGGTGCCCATGTCACTGAACCCGTTGCGGGTAAAGAAACCCACCTCGAAGGTGAGGCAGAACAGGCGGCTGAGGCCGAGGTCGCGGGCATCCGCTTCGAGGCGCTGCATCATGGTGTAGCCGACCCCGGCTCCGAGCCACTCGGCGTCGACGGCGAGAGTGCGCACTTCGCCGAGGTCCTCCCACATGACGTGCAGTGCGCCGCAGCCGATCAGTGTGCCGGACGAGTCAACGGCCACGCGAAATTCCTGCACGGCCTCATAGAACACGACTCGGTCCTTGCCGAGCAGAATGCGCTGCTGCACGAGCGGTTCGACAAGCGCTTCGATGCCGGGCACATCGCTGGTGCGAGCACGGCGCACCGTGTATCTCGTTTCCAATTTCACTCCCCTAGTCTATTGACCGCCCCACCACCCCCGTTTCTCCCGCGAGAGCGCAAAAAGTGCCCTAATGGACGTCCATTGGGGCACTTTTTGCGCTCTCGCGAGCAGGTAGAACTAGTCGCTCGTGATGG
This sequence comes from Cryobacterium sp. TMT1-2-2, assembly GCF_004403505.1. Taxonomy (NCBI): domain Bacteria; kingdom Bacillati; phylum Actinomycetota; class Actinomycetes; order Micrococcales; family Microbacteriaceae; genus Cryobacterium; species Cryobacterium sp. TMT1-2-2. The sequence goes on from NZ_SOGS01000023.1 coordinate 129,335, forward strand.
CCAGGTCGGGAGTGGCCGGACCGGTCCCCACTGCGGCGGCCGTGTTCACTCCGACGCCGACCGGGTCAACCCGGGTCGTCGTGGTGAAGATGTACTCGCCGTTGACGTAGTCGACGTGCACGTGATCGCCAGCGTTGAGCTCGCCCTGCAGAATTTTCTCCGACAGGCGGTCCTCCACCTCGCGCTGAATCGCGCGACGCAGCGGGCGAGCACCGAGCGTCGGGTCGAAACCGACCTCGATCAGGTGTTCCTTCGCCGGAACGGTGACCTCGACGGTCATGTCCCGGTCGAGCAGACGCACGCCGAGGCGCTTGATGAACAGGTCGACGATCTGCAGCAGCTCGGGCTTGGTCAGCTGCGGGAACACGATGATCTCGTCCACGCGGTTGAGGAACTCGGGCTTGAAGTGCTTCTTCAGCTCGTCTTTCACCTTGCCGGCCATGCGCTCGTACCCGGTCGTGCTGTCGCCTTCCAGCTGGAAGCCGACCGGTCCGCCCGAGATGTCCTTGGTACCAAGGTTGGTGGTCATGATGATGACGGTGTTCTTGAAGTCGACGACGCGACCCTGACCATCCGTCAACCGGCCCTCTTCCAGAATCTGGAGCAGGGAGTTGAAGATGTCGGGGTGGGCCTTCTCGATCTCGTCGAACAGCACCACGGAGAACGGCTTGCGCCGCACCTTCTCGGTAAGCTGGCCGCCCTCTTCGAAGCCGACGAATCCGGGAGGCGCACCGAACAGACGCGACACGGTGTGCTTCTCGCCGTACTCACTCATGTCGAGCGAGATCATGGCGGCCTCGTCGTCGAACAGGAACTCGGCGAGCGCCTTGGCCAGCTCGGTCTTGCCGACGCCGGTGGGGCCGGCGAAGACGAAGGAACCGGAGGGACGCTTCGGGTCCTTCAGGCCGGCACGGGTACGACGGATGGTCTTGGCGAGGGCCGAGATGGCCTCTTCCTGACCGATGACGCGCTGGTGCAGTGCCTTCTCCATGAAGACGAGCCGCGAGGACTCTTCTTCGGTGAGCTTGAACACCGGGATGCCGGTGGCCTGAGCGAGCACTTCGGCGATCAGGCCTTCGTCGACGACCGCGGTGGTCTTGACGTCGCCGGACTTCCACTTCTTCTCGAGGCGCAGACGCTCGCCGAGGAGGTTCTTCTCCTCGTCGCGCAGGCCGGCGGCCTTCTCGAAGTCCTGCTCTTCGATGGCGAGTTCCTTGGCGGCACGCACCACGGCGATCTTCTCGTCGAATTCGCGCAGCTCCGGCGGCGACGACAGGATCGACAGGCGCAGTCGGGCGCCGGCTTCATCGATCAGGTCGATGGCCTTGTCGGGCAGGAACCGGTCGGAGACGTAGCGGTCGGCGAGGTTCGCCGCGGCCACGAGGGCACCGTCGGTGATTGACACCTTGTGGTGCGCTTCGTAGCGGTCACGCAGTCCCTTGAGGATGTTGATGGTGTGCGCCAGCGACGGCTCGTTCACCTGGATCGGCTGGAAGCGGCGCTCGAGGGCGGCATCCTTCTCGAAGTGCTTGCGGTACTCGTCGAGGGTGGTCGCACCGATGGTCTGCAGCTCACCGCGAGCGAGCAACGGCTTCAAAATGGATGCTGCGTCGATAGCGCCCTCGGCGGCTCCCGCACCCACCAGGGTGTGGATCTCGTCAATGAAGACGATGATGTCGCCGCGGGTGCGGATCTCCTTGGTGACCTTCTTCAGGCGCTCTTCGAAGTCACCGCGGTAACGGCTGCCGGCGATGAGCGAACCGAGGTCGAGCGAGTAGAGCTGCTTGTCCTTCAGGGTCTCGGGCACATCACCCTTGACGATGGCCTGGGCGAGGCCCTCGACGACCGCGGTCTTGCCAACGCCGGGCTCACCGATCAGCACAGGGTTGTTCTTGGTGCGACGCGAGAGGATCTGCATGACCCGCTCGATCTCTTTCTCGCGCCCGATGACCGGGTCGAGTTTGTTATCGCGGGCCATCTGGGTGAGGTTGCGACCGAACTGGTCGAGCACCTGGCTGCCGGCCGTGTTGGCCGCCTGCTCGTTGGCACCGACCGCCACCTGCTCCTTGCCCTGGTAACCGGAGAGGAGCTGGATGACCTGCTGGCGCACTCGATTGAGGTCGGCACCGAGCTTCACGAGAACCTGGGCGGCGACGCCCTCGCCCTCGCGAATGAGGCCGAGCAGAATGTGCTCGGTTCCGATGTAGTTGTGGCCGAGCTGCAGCGCTTCGCGCAGGCTCAGCTCGAGAACCTTCTTCGCACGGGGCGTGAAGGGGATGTGGCCGGTGGGCTGCTGCTGCCCCTGGCCGATGATGTCCTGAACCTGCTCGCGCACGGCATCCAGCGAGATGCCGAGGCTCTCGAGGGCCTTCGCGGCGACGCCTTCACCCTCGTGAATCAGCCCGAGCAAAATGTGCTCGGTACCGATGTAGTTGTGGTTGAGCATCTTGGCCTCTTCCTGGGCCAAAACGACGACGCGACGAGCTCGGTCGGTAAATCTCTCAAACATATGATCGCTCCCTTGGCGCCAGGGCAGTTGGTGCCGTTACATCGAGAATAACCAGCCTGCGCGCCTCGCGGGCGTTTGTTCGCCGTAGGCGTTATGGGCTGCCTATTGCACCGCGGACGTGAGGCGGGCGAGGTTGTCGAGGATGGTGGAGCGCAGCGGCTGCTTGAGCCATTCCTCGAGAGTGAGCTCGCGGCTGTTGCGCCGGTTCTCGTCTTCCATGGCGCGCAGGTTGCGCACGAACGACCGGCCGCGCACCATGAGCGACACCTCCATGTTGAGGCTGAACGAGCGCTGGTCCATGTTGCTGGAGCCGACGACCGCCACCTCGTCATCGATCGTGAAGTGCTTCGCGTGCAGAATATACGGCGCCTTGTACATGTAGATGTGCACGCCAGCGGTCAATAGCTCCTCGTAGTAGGAGCGCTGGGCGTGATACACCACGGCCTGGTCGCCGATCTCCGACACGAACAGTTCCACGTGCAGCCCCCGCTGCACGGCGGTCGTGATGGCATACATGATGGATTCGTCTGGCACGAAATACGGGCTCGTGATGATGATGCGATCCTGCGCGTAATAGAGCAGCGCGAGGAACAGGCGCAGATTGTTTTCGCCCTTGAACCCGGGGCCGCTCGGCACGACCTGGCAGTCGAGAGCATCCGTTACCGGTCTCGGATGCACCGGCTCGATGTCGCGGGTGAGCAGTTCGTTGGTTTCGCTGTACCAGTCGGTGATGAAGATGGCGTTGAGTCCCGACACGATCGGGCCCTCCAGCCGCGTCATGAAGTCTTTCCACATCAATCCGCGACGAATGTTTTTGCGCATGTTGTAGGTGCGGTCGATGATGTTCTGCGACCCCATGAATCCGACCAGGCCGTCGACGATGAGCAGCTTGCGATGGTTGCGCAGGTCGGGCCGCTGCCATTTGCCCTTGAACGGCTGCACCGGCAGCATCAACTGCCACGGAATACCGGCATCCGTCAGCCGTTTCTTGGTATGGCGAAAGCCGGGCTTACGCATCGACTGAATGTGGTCCAGGAGCACCCGCACGCTGACGCCGCGTTTGTGCGCGTTTTCGAGGGCGTCGAAGAAGGGCGCGGTGGTGTGATCGAGCGAGAGGATATAAAACTCGACGTGCACATATTTCTTGGCCAGGTTGATGTCGGCGATCATGGTGTCGAAGGCCACCTGGTATTCGTTGATCAGGCTGGCCGTGTTGTCGCCGACGAGCGGCATCGCCCCGAGGTTGCGGTTGAGTTCGACGACCGATTCGAGCCAGCTCGGCCACGGATGCTCGCGGCTCACCAGTTCCATACCCTCGGTGCTGTCGAGGATGAACTTGTTGATTTCATCCTGCATCAGGCGGCGCTTCTTCGGCAGGGTGCGGTAGCCGATCATCAGAAACAGCAGCACACCGAGGTACGGAATGAAAAAGATGGTTAGCAGCCAGGCCATGCCCGACATCGGGCGGCGATTGCGCGGGACCACGATGATGGCCACCACGCGAACGGAGAAGTCGGCGATCAGGGCCAGCAGAACGGTGATGGTCAGGCCGTCGATGCCGAACATTGGTACTTAGGTGGCCGGTTTGTCGAGACCGAGCCTGGCGCGTTCTTCGGCTTCGATTTGGGCGTACACCTTGCGTTCGGTACGGTCGGCGCGCAGGATCGAGCGCATCAGCATCCAGAAGACCAGGCCGAGCGCAATGGTGGGTACGACCGAAAAGAGCGCGTTACCCCAGAAGTTCTCAATCACAACCCCAGACTACGCGTAAAGGCGCCCTACTTGCTGAGCAGGCCGAACATGCCGGCGCCCAGGTAATACACCCCGACACCGCCGACGATCACCCAGAGCGCGATGCGGTTCATCGACAGCTTGCGCCCACCCTTGTCCGGCTTCAACTCGTCGTCGGGCAGATAGTTCATTACTTCACCAGTGGAAAGAGAATTGTTTCGCGAATGCCGAGCCCGGTCAGGGCCATCAGCATACGGTCGATGCCCATGCCCATGCCACCGGTCGGCGGCATGCCGTATTCGAGTGCGCGCAGAAATTCTTCGTCAAGGCGCATAGCCTCCGGGTCGCCGCCGGCGGCGAGGCTGGCCTGTTCGATGAAGCGTTCGCGCTGCACGACCGGGTCGACGAGCTCGGAGTAGCCGGTGGCCAGTTCGAAGCCGCGCACGTAGAGGTCCCACTTCTCGACGACGCCGGCCACCGAACGATGTCCACGCACAAGGGGGCTGGTGTCGATCGGAAAGTCCATAACGAAGGTGGGGCGCACGAGTGAACCCTTGACGAAGTGCTCCCACAGTTCCTCGACGTACTTGCCGTGGATGGGGTGGTCGATCTCGATGCCCTCGCGCGCGGCGAGCGCAACGAGGTCGGCGAGCGGTGTCGCTGGCGTGATAGTGATTCCTGCGGCCACCGACAGGCTGTCGTACATGCCGATGCGGTCCCAGTCGCCGCCGAGGTCGAACAGGGTACCGTCGGCCCAGGTCACCACGTATGATCCGGCAATAGCAAACGCGGCATCCTGAATAAGCTTCTGGGTGAGGTCGGCGATGGAGTTGTAGTCGCCGTAGGCCTCATAGGCCTCGAGCATCGCGAACTCGGGTGAGTGGGTCGAGTCCGCGCCCTCGTTGCGAAAGTTGCGGTTGATCTCGTAGACGCGGTCGATGCCACCGACCACGGCCCGCTTCAAAAACAGCTCGGGTGCGATACGCAGGAACAGCTCGGTGTCGAAGGCGTTGCTGTGGGTCTGGAACGGGCGAGCGGATGCCCCGCCATGCATGACCTGCAGCATCGGAGTCTCGATCTCGATGAAGCCTCGGTCAGTGAAGGTGCGACGCAGGCTTGCGACAGCTTTGGAGCGCGAGAGCACGTTGGTACGGGCCTGCTCGCGGCTGATCAGGTCGAGGTAGCGACTGCGCACCCGGGTCTCTTCGCTGAGCTCACTGTGCAGGTTGGGCAGCGGCAGCAGCGCCTTCGAAGCGACCCGCCAGTCGGTCACCATGATCGACAGCTCGCCGCGGCGGCTCGAGATGACCTCTCCGGTAACGAACAGGTGGTCGCCGAGGTCGACCAGCTCCTTCCAGGCAGCGAGGGACTCGTCGCCGACGGCGGCGAGGGAGACCATGGCCTGGATCCGGGTGCCGTCACCCGACTGCAGGCTCGCGAAGCAGAGCTTGCCGGTGTTGCGCAGGTGCACGATGCGGCCGGCCAGTCCCACGGTGACGCCGGTGACGGCATCCGCTTCGAGGTCGCCGAATTCGGCGCGCACGGCCGGAATGGTGTGGGTAACCGGAACCGACACCGGGTAGGCACCACCGGCCGGGCTCGCGGCGGCAGCGTTCAGGCGGTCGCGTTTGCCGAGGCGCACGGCCTTCTGCTCGTTCATCTCCGCGTCGGAGAAGCCCTCGTCGTCGGTCGCGGCGGGCGTGGGATTCTGGCTCATATACTTCTTTCGTTGGTGCTGTCTGTTCACAATAAAGCGGATGCTGCCCCTCACCCCAGGGTGAGCGACACGTTGTCGATCAGCCGGGTCGCGCCCACCCGCGCGGCCACGAGCATCCGGGCCGGCCCGCGATAGTCGCCCGGCACCGTCAACAGCGTCAGTGGGTGCACGATCACGAGATAGTCCAGTTTAACCAGCGACTGGGAGCCAATGCGCGCATTCGCAGCCGCGAGGGCAGCAGTCGGGCCGGCCGGCGCCGCCTCCACCGCCGCGCTGAGCCCGGCGAACAGGGCCTGCGCCGCCGTGTGCCCGGCGTCGTCGAGATAGCGGTTGCGGCTCGACAGGGCCAGACCACTCGGTTCGCGTACGGTCTCGACGACCTCGATGACCGTGCGCACGTTGAGATCGGCAACCATCCGCTGCACCAAAAACGCCTGCTGGCCGTCTTTTTGGCCGAACACCGCGGCATCCGGTGTGACGATGTTCAGTAGTTTTGCCACGACGGTGAGCATGCCGTCGAAGTGGCCGGGGCGCGCGGCACCCTCGTAGAGCGAGCCGACCGGGCCTGTGGTCACCCGGGTGTCGCTGGCACCGCCCGGATACATCTCGCGGGCGCTCGGCGCGAACACAAACGAGACGTTCTCGGCCGCCAGAGCAGCGAGGTCGGCGTCGAGGGTGCGCGGGTAGCTGTCGAGGTCTTCGCCAGCGCCGAACTGCAGCGGGTTCACGAAGATCGATACCACCACGATGTCGGCGAGCGCGCGTGCCCGCCGCACCAGCGCGAGGTGTCCGGCGTGCAGCGCCCCCATGGTCGGCACCAGCACGGTGCGCGTGTCTCCGCCGGTCAGCGCCGCGCGGTCGCGGGCCTGCCCCAGACGGTCGTGCAGTTCGGCAATGGTGCTGAGAACTTCGATGGTACTCATTCGACCTCCCGGTCGTCATCAAACGGATGCTGTCGCTGCTCGATCTGGTCGAACCCGGCCAGGTCCAGTCGTTCGGGGCTCGTGCGCCCGAGGGCGTTTTCCATCGCAGAGCGCAGCAGCGGACCAAGAATAGCCCCCGGATGCTCGAGGCCGATTCCGTCGAGCAGCCGGGTGGCCTGCTCGACGATCGAGGTGGAGAACACGGTGGCAATCTGGATGGCTTCGGCGTAGCTGGTGCGGTCCGCCTCGGCGACGATGAGCGGTTCGCCGCCCATCTCCACGACGAGCGCCTGCCCGATCGGCAGCACCGGACCTGGCGCGGTCACGGCGAAGTAGCTGTCGGCGAGGCGGGCCAGGTCGAGACTCGTTCCGGTGAAGACCATGGCTGGGTGGATGGCGAGCGGAATCGCGCCGGCGGCCTGCGCGGGCGCGAGCACCGCGGTGCCGTAGCGGGCGGAGGTGTGGAGCACGAGTTGGCCGGGCTGCCAGGTGTTGGTCGCGGCGAGGCCCTGCACGAGGCTTTCCAGCTGGGCGTCGGGCACGGCGATGATGACCAGTTCGCTGCGTTCGACGACCTCGGGCACGGGCAGAATCGGCACGAGCGGCAGAATGGCTTCGGCGCGGTCTCGACTGGCCTGCGAGATCGCGGAGATGCCGACGATGGCGTGGCCGGCGCCAGCGAGGGCGGCTCCGAGAATGGGGCCGACGTGGCCGGCGCCGATGATTCCGACGCCGAGGCGTCCCGGTTTGGCGTTCATTCGGCGGCCTCCGTGGCTGGCCCTGGAGTCGCAGTCCGACTCCAGTGGTGACTCGTATCGGCGAGGGCCGATCGCACCGCGCCCGTCGACATCCACTCGAACAAGACGAGGGCTTCGTCAACGTCGATGACGCTGAGCGAGGCACTGACCGGTCCGGCGACCGTGTGCAAGTCGGCCGAAGCGAGGCGCAGTCGGCGCCGAACGGCGCCCTGGCTGATGCGCACTCCCTGCATGCGTGCGAGGGGCACCAGAATGAGGTCGCGCGACAGCACGCCGCGACGTATCAGGGCCACCGGGCCAGAGACGGCCCAGCCGGTGCGCCACCACGAGAACGGGCGCAGCCAGACGGCCCGCGCTGGGGCGTTGCTGTAAAAATCGGCGAGGCCGGCGTCACGTTTGCGGCCGCCGAGCATGCCGTTTTCGACCAGGGCACGGTGGGCGTCGGTGTCGAACCCGGGAAGCGCCAGTTGCAGTACTTTTTCGACGTCGGCGAGGGTGCCGACCGGCAGCAGGGTGGTGCTCGTCACCGCGCCACTGCTGCGGCCGGACGTCTGCCCGGCGGTGTTGATGCTGACCTGCCACCATCCGAAACGGCGCCAGAGAATGGGCTGTGACACCTTGATGGCGTGGATGCGCCCGGGCGGCAGGGTCTGGCTGCTGGTCGAGAGCAGCCCGTAGCCGACGCGCACTCCGTCGGTGGTGCCCGCGATGCTGAATCGCAACGTCTTGGTGATGCGGGAGAAGTAGTATCCAGCGCTGCCGATGAGGCCGGGCAGCACGGCTACGAGCACCCAGCCGCTGCTGCCGGCGATCACGCTGATGATGAGGCCGACACCGGCCAGCAGGAGAAAGACGGTGAAGCCGCTCAGCACGACCGACCCGATCAGCCGCCCCGGCGGAATGCGCACGATCGACTCCGGTGGGGCGGCATCCGGGTTCAGTTCCGGCGCCCGAAACTCGTTGAAGCGCGCGGTTGCGAAGTCGCCGAGGGCGGAGTGGGCGGTGGGCGGGCCGATCAGCGGTGGCGCGGCGCTGTCGCCGGGCAGGGGCTGTGCGGCGGCCGCGAGGGCACCGGGTGCGTCGGGTGCGTCGGGTGCCGTGCCGGGCTGCCTGGCCTGGCGCAGGCCCGAGGCGAGGTGCAGGATGTCGCGGCGCAGGTCATCCGCTAGTTTCGAGCCGAGGTAGGCGAGCTGCACGTTGCCATCTTGCCCGGCGACGGTGATTTCGAGTCGGGCGGCACCGAACAGGCGGGGAATCAACGGCCGGGCGAGGTTGACGCCCTGCACCCGGTCGAGGCGGGCCTTGCGGTGACTGCGAAAAACGAGGCCGCTGCGCACTTCGACGACTTCGCCGTTCACACGAAAGGTGTGCATGCGCCAAGACAAATAAAAGGCTACGAGGATGACCAGCAGAATGCCGGCGATGATGAGCAACGCCCAGCCGGTGGCCCCGCGCTGGTAGATCTCGTCGATCGGATCGCCACCGTAATTCTCTTCGCCGATGAACAGATCGATGAGGCGTTCGCGCAGGTTGGCCACGATGAAGCCGATGATGGCCACCATGAAGATTCCGCCGCGCAGCAGCGGGGTCGCCGGGTGCAGGCGGTGCCATTCACCGTCGGTGAGGTCGGTGCGCGGTGCTGCGAGGGGCGCCGGAACCGCAGCGGCGGGCTCGGTCACAGCCCCGCCCGGCGGCTCTCCGCGAGTTCCACCAGCCGGTCGCGCAGGCTTTCAGCGTCGGCCTCGGCCAGGCCGGGAATAGATACCCCGGCGGTCGCCGCGGCGGTCACGAACTTGAGATCGGCCAGGCCCAGCCAGCGGGCGACCGGGCCGCGGGTGATGTCAATGAGCTGCATACGCCCGTAGGGCACCGCGACGAAGCGTTGAAAGAGGATGCCGCGGCGAAAGAGCAGGTCATCGTCGCGCAGCAGGTAGCCGATGGAGCGCACGCGCCGGGGTTCGAAGATGAGGTTGATGATCGACAGGACGAGCACCACGATGCCAACCCACATTGCCCAGGTCGCATCGAGCAGCAGCCAGAGCAGGCTCGCTCCGCCGCAGACGACGACGGCGTTCACGATGGTGCCGACGATCTCGACCAGCACGTACTTCGGGGAGACGCGCTTCCACTCCCCCACGTCGGCCAGTTCGAGGCGTTTCGACGGCTCGGGCAGGTCAGCCGTCGGAGGCAGCACTGCCGGCAGGTTCACGTCGGTCAGGTCAGGATCAGGCACGGGTACCTCCAGACTCGTCGGTGTCGCCGTTCCTGTCATTGTCGGGCGGCAGGGTGCAGAAGTGTTCGGCCACCAGGCCGGCCGTGAGCATGAGGGCCGCCCCGATGGCCGTACCGATCGCGAGCCACAAGGACGTGACCGCCGGAACGACCGATCGGGTGAGAATGTACAGCACGATGCCGAGGGCGGCACCGAGCAGCAGCGACGAAGACAGCGAGGTCGCCTTCGACAGCACGGCCACGCGCATCGCCCAGAACGGGTCGATGCGGCGCAGCGCCTTGCGATGGCTGCCCTGGCGCACCTGCCAGGCCAGGCTGACGACCACCGCACCCAGCAGGATCAGAGTCAGCGGCAGGGTGACCGGCGGAACGACGATCGGGGCACCGGAGGCCGCGAAGGCGATCTCGAGCAGAAAGCCGATCACGAGGCCGATCAGCAGAACGGCGAGCAGCCCGGTCGCGTGGGAGCGCTTCATTGCCCGGCACCCAGCGCGAGGTCTGCGGCATCCGCTGCCCGGTGCACCGTATTGCCGGTCGCGGCCAGGAGGTCGCGCACCAGACCGCGGCCCGGGATAACGGCTGCGGAGTCGACGTCGAGCCAGGGAGCGAGGACGAAGTCTCGTTCCGCTGCACGCGGATGCGGAAGGGTCAGGCGGTCGTCGTCGACGCTCAGATCGCCGAACACGATGAGGTCGATGTCCAGTGTGCGGTCGCCCCAGCGTTCGGCGCGTACCCGGCCGTGCTCCGCCTCGATGGCGTTGACGGCGTCGAGCAGGCCGTGTGGGTCGCCCGCGTAGTCGATGGTCAGCACCGCGTTGAGGTAGCGCGGCGCGCTCTCGTCGACGCCGCCCGGTTTCACCGCGGCCGATTCGTAGGCGGGCGAGACGGCCATGAGCGCGGCCCCGGGCAGGGCGGCCAGATCGCGCACGGCCTCGGACAGGGTGGCCTCGCGGTCGCCCAGATTACTGCCGAGGGCGAGCACGACGCGTGCCGTTGACCCGGTCATGACCGCGACCGGGTGATTTGCACAGCCACATCGGTGAACGGCACGGAGATCGGGGCCTGCGGCTTGTGCACCGTGACCTGCACGCGCAAGGCTGGCGGGTGGGCCAGCACGACGCCCGCGATGCGCTCGGCGACGGTTTCGATGAGGTCGACCGGGTTGTGCGCGGCCGCGGCCGTGACCTCCTCGGCGAGTTCGCCATAGTGGATGGTCTGGGTCACGTCGTCGCTCGCCGCTGCGCGCACCAGATCGAGCCAGACGGTGACGTCGATGACGAAGTCCTGGCCGTTTTCCTTCTCGAAGTCGTAGACGCCGTGGTGGGCGTTCACCCGCAGGCCGGTGAGGGTGATCGAATCAGTCATGGGTCCATTGTGACGGACTCGACGCGGGTCCCGGCAATTCCTCCGTGACGCAGGGCGTCGACCGCCGAACACTGGCCAGTACGTTCAGGGCCGTGCGGGTCGCCGCGACGTCGTGCACCCGCACCGCCCAGGCGCCGGCCTGGGCGGCCAACACGCTGACCACCGCGGTGGCCAGGTCTCGCTCGATGACGGGGGCACCGACCGGCAGCACGCTGGCGAGAAAGCGTTTGCGGGACGCCCCGACCATGACCGGGAGGTCGAGTGCGGCGAAGGCGTCGAGCCGATGGAGGAGCTGCCAGTTGTGTTCGGTCTTCTTGGAGAATCCGAGGCCCGGGTCGAGCACGATTCGATCCCGGGCCACTCCGGCGGCGGTCAGCGCGTCGACGCGGGCGCTCAGTTCCGCGACAACGTCGGTGACGACGTCGCCGTAGTCGTCGAGGGTATCCATCTGCTGAGCGTGGGCACGCCAGTGCATGGCGATATAGGTGAGGCCGGTGTCGGCGGCGACGGCGGCCATGCCGGGGTCGGCGAGTCCGCCGGAAACGTCGTTGATGACGCTCGCACCGGCTTGCGCTGCTGCGCGGGCGGTCGAGGCGTTGAGCGTGTCGATGCTGAGTTTGAGGCCCTGCCGGGCGAGCTCGGCGACGACGGGGATGACCCGGCGCTGTTCCTGCTCGGGCGACACCCGGGTGGCGCCGGGCCGGGTTGACTCGCCGCCCACGTCGATCAGGTCAGCGCCCTGGGCGTGCAGTAGCAGGCCGTGCTCGATGGCGGCATCCGTTGACGCCCACTGGCCGCCATCGCTGAACGAATCGGGGGTGACGTTGAGCACGCCCATGATGAGCGTCATCCGCCGGCCGCAATCAGCGCGATGATCTCGGCGCGAGCCGTCGGATCGGTCAGGGCGCCGCGGGAGGCCATGGTCACGGTCGAGCTCGCGCTCTGCCGCGGGCCGCGGGTGCCGACGCAGCCGTGCACGGCGTCGAGCACGACGAGAACGCCGATCGGGTCAAGGCCGGTCTGCAGCGCATCGGCGATCTCTTCGGTGAGCCGCTCCTGCAGCTGGGGCCTGGCTGCGATGGTTTCGACCACGGCTGGTAGTCGGCCGAGCCCAACGACGCGGTCCCCTGGCAGGTAGGCCACGTGCGCGATGCCGAGGAAGGGCAGCAAGTGGTGTTCGCAGATCGAACGAAAGGCGATGTCGCGCAGCAGCACAAGTTCGCCCGTGCTTTCCCCGACCGGAACGAAGTCCGCCAGCAGGTCCTGCGGGTTCTGGTCGAGGCCGGCGAAGAACTCGGCGTAGGCATCCGCTACCCGTCGCGGGGTGCTTTCCAGGCCCACTCGCTCCGGATCGTCGCCGATTGCAGCGAGGATCTCCAAGACGGCCGCCTGGATGCGCGCCCTATCCACTGCCACGGGCGCCTAGGCGGTTGCGGGGCGGGGGTTGCGGGCCGGCGCGCGCTTTGGTTTGGCGGGAACGGCGTCGCCGCTGGAGATGCCTCCGTCAACGGCAGCGCCGTCGATGGGAGCCTTCGGGGCCGGCATGGCGATGGGCGGCACGTCGGAAACGGGTCGCTTGTCGCTGGAGAGCCACTGCGGGCGCGACGGCAGCTTCTCGACGTTGGCGAAGATCTCGGCCAGGGCGGTCTGGTCGAGAGTCTCATGTTCGAGCAGGGCCGTGGCGAGGTTGTCGAGAATGACACGGTTCTTGTTCAGAACTTCGTAGGCCTCGTCGTGGGCGTCTTCGAGCAGCTGGCGCACCTCGCGGTCGACGCTCTCGGCGACGCGCTCCGAGTAGTCGCGCTGGTGGCCCATGTCGCGGCCGAGGAAGACCTCACCGGAGCCCTGGCCGAGCTTGAGCGGGCCGACGACACTGCTCATGCCGAATTCGGTGACCATCTTGCGTGCGGTCGCCGTGGCTTTCTCGATGTCATTGGAGGCGCCGCTGGTCGGGTCGTGAAAGATGATTTCTTCGGCGACGCGGCCGCCCATGGCGTAGGCCAGCTGGTCGAGCAGTTCGTTTCGGGTGACCGAGTAGCGGTCTTCGAGCGGCATCACCATCGTGTAGCCGAGGGCCCGGCCGCGCGGCAAAATGGTGATCTTGGTCACCGGGTCGGTGAAGTTCATCGCGGTGGCGACGAGGGCGTGGCCGCCCTCGTGGTACGCGGTGATGAGCTTCTCTTTGTCGCGCATGACGCGGGTGCGGCGCTGCGGTCCGGCCATGACCCGGTCGACGGCTTCGTCGAGCGCACGGTTGTCGATGAGCTGGGCGTTGGACCGGGCGGTGAGCAGCGCGGCTTCGTTGAGCACGTTGGCCAGGTCGGCTCCGGTGAAGCCGGGTGTCTTGCGGGCGAGCACTTCAAGGTCGACGCCTTCGGCCATCGGCTTGCCCTTGGAGTGCACCTCGAGGATGCGCTTGCGGCCGAGCATGTCGGGTGCGTCGACGCCGATCTGCCGGTCGAACCGGCCCGGGCGCAGCAGCGCGGGGTCGAGGATGTCGGGGCGGTTGGTGGCGGCGATGAGGATGACGTTCGCCTTCACGTCGAAGCCGTCCATCTCGACCAGCAGCTGGTTGAGGGTCTGCTCGCGTTCGTCGTGGCCGCCGCCCATGCCGGCGCCGCGGTGACGGCCGACAGCGTCGATCTCGTCGATGAAGATAATGGCGGGAGCGTTCTCTTTGGCTTGGCTGAACAGGTCGCGCACCCGGCTGGCGCCGACACCGACGAACATTTCGACGAAGTCCGAGCCGCTGATGGCGTAGAACGGCACGTTGGCCTCGCCTGCGACCGCGCGGGCGAGCAGCGTTTTACCGGTTCCGGGAGGGCCGTAGAGCAGCACGCCCTTCGGGATGCGGGCGCCGACCGCCTGGAATTTGGCGGGTTCCTTGAGAAAGTCTTTGATCTCTTCGAGTTCTTCGATGGCTTCGTCTGCGCCGGCGACGTCGGCGAAGGTGACCTGCGGGCTTTCCTTGGAGACGAGCTTGGCCTTGGACTTGCCAAACTTCATGACCTTGCTGCCACCGCCCTGCATCGAGATCATGAGCCAGAAGAAGGCACCGATCAGCAGCACGGGGAGCAGGAAGCTTAGAACCGAGAGCACCCAGTTGGGCTGGGGTACCTCGTCGGTGAAGCCGTCCTTGGGGTTCGCGGCGGTGACCGCGGTGATGATCTCTTCGCCACGCGGGGCGACGTAGTAGAACTGCACCTGGGTGCCGAGGTCACCGCTGGCCTTGGTCAGCGTGAGGTCGACGCGCTGTTCACCGTCGACGATGGTGGCTTCGGCGACGTTGCCCGACTTGAGGTAGCCGAGGCCCTCTTGCGTGCTGACCTCGCGGAATCCACTCATGGTGATGAGGCTTGACCCCACCCAGACGGCGATGACGGCGAGCACAATGTAGAGAATCGGGCCGCGGAGTAGCTTCTTGACGTTCATGGTGACCTCAGGCTAGCGCTCGATTGCAAGGGAATGCCGTGTGTTCGCCCAAAGGAAAACTTGGGGCTTGGTGCAGGCTGTGGCTAGAGCGCGGCTGCGGCGACGGTGGAGTAGACGTGCGGGGCGAGAATGCCGACCGAGCGCAGGTTGCGGTACTTCTCGTCGTAGTCGAGGCCATAGCCCACCACGAACTTGTTCGGAATGTTGAAACCCACGTATTTCACGTCGATGTCGACGCGCGCGGCATCAGGCTTCCGCAGCAAAGCGCAGATCTCAATGGATGCCGGACCGCGCGTTTTCAGGTTCGCCAACAGCCACGAGAGGGTCAGGCCGGAGTCGATGATGTCCTCAACGATGAGCACGTTGCGACCGGAGAGGTCGGTATCGAGGTCCTTCAAAATGCGTACGACGCCGCTGGACTGCGTTCCGGAGCCGTAGGAACTGACCGCCATCCAGTCCATGGTCACCGGGTGATGCAGTTCGCGGGCCAGATCGGCCATGACCATGACCGCGCCCTTGAGCACGCCGACCAGCAGCAGGTCGGTGCCGGCGTAGTCGACTTCGATCTGGCGTGACATTTCGGCCAGGCGAGCCCGAATCTGCTCCTCGCTGATCAGGATCTCGGTGAGGTCGCCGTCAATGTCGCGAGGTTCCATGTGAAAGGTGCAGTCCTTTTCTTTAGATGTGTCAAAGAACGGAAAAAATCAACATTCCGTCCTGCCGTACAACTCTAATACCTGGCAGGCTGAGCGCTCCCTGTCCGTGCCAGTCGGTCACCAGCGCGGCCACGGCCAGGGTCTGCACTCGAGTCAGCCACACGCCGCACATCGCCTCGACTCCGAACCGAATCACGCGCTGCCGCACGGCGGCCGACTGCGCGTCCAGCAGGTCCGTGGCGATCTTCCCATTGGCCCAGTTTTCCCGCAACATCGTGCGCGCCAGCGCGTCGAGGGCGTCCGAGTCTTCCCGCAGGGTCTCGGCGGTGCGGGCGAGCGCCCCGGCGACCCCGGGGCCGAGTTCGGTTTCCAGCAGCGGCAGCACCGTTTCTCGCACCCGCACCCGGGCGTAGCGCGGGTCGAAGTTCTGCGGGTCGCTCCACGGCTCGAGGCCGGCATCGGTGCAGAATTGCCAGGTTTGGGCACGACGGATGCCCAGCAACGGCCTGAGAATCGGCCCGGTTCGCGCCGCCATGCCTCGCAGGCTGGTCGATCCGGAGCCGCGGGCGAGGCCGAGGAGCACGGTTTCGGCCTGGTCGTCGAGGGTGTGGCCGAGCAGTACGCCGCTCGCGCCGGTCTTGGCCAGGGCAGTATCGAACGCCGCGTACCGTTGAACGCGTGCCGCGGCCTCCGGGCCGGTCCCGTCACGCTCGACGGTCACGCTCAGCACCAGTACAGGGTCGAGGCCCAGCCGGCTGGCGGCCTCGGCGGCCCGCGCCGCGACATCCGCTGACCCGGTTTGCAGGTTGTGATCGACGATGACCGCGCCGGCACGGATGCCCAACCGCCCGGCTTCGAAAGCGGTCGCGGCGGCGAGCGCGAGCGAATCGGCGCCGCCGCTCAGGCCGACCAGAACGAGGCCCTCCGGCGGCAGCAGCTCGCGCACGGCCCGGCGAATGTCGGCGACGGCCGGGGTCAGGCGCGGGCGGCGGGGAGATTCCATCCAGTAACGTTAGCGGCAGACTTTGATCAAGGGAGAAACCAGCCATGGCCGAATACGACGCAGTCATCGAAATCCCTCGCGGGAGCCGCAACAAGTATGAGGTGGACCACGAAACCGGTCGCGTGTACCTCGACCGCGTGCTCTACACGAGCTTCATGTACCCCACCGACTACGGCTACTTCGAGAACACGCTCGGCCTCGACGGCGACCCCGTCGACGTTCTCGTGCTGCTCGACTACCCGCTGTTCCCGGGCGTTGGCGTCTCAGTGCGCCCGGTCGGCGTGTTCAACATGACCGATGACGGCGGAAGCGACGCCAAGGTCATCGCCGTTCCGGCCGGCGACCCGCGCTGGAATCACATCCAGGATGTCCTCGATATTCCGGAGTACACCCGCAAGGAAATCGAGCACTTCTTCGAGCACTACAAGGACCTCGAGCCGAATAAGTGGGTCAAGACGGAGGGCTGGGGCGACGCCGAAGAGGCCAACCAGATCGTGGTCGACGGCATTGCGAAGCTGGCCGCAGAGGGCCACTAGCCCGGTACCGACGAAGGCCCCCTGACTGACCAGGGGGGCCTTCGTTTTGTCTGTGGGCCTGCTCGCGGGGGCTAATTCAGGAAATCGGCAGGGAAGGGCCGCCGCGCGCGCACTGGTCCGCCAGCCATCGTGCGATGCCGCGAGGATCTCCTGAATTAGCCACCGGGCGGCCTATCCGGCGCGGTGTTAGGCGGCCGGGCGACCCACGTAGGGCGCCACAGCCCAAGACGACCAGATGCTGTGCACGCGCACCCGCGACGAGGGGTTCGGCGCTTCGAGAACCTGGCCGTTCCCCGCGTAAATCGCCACGTGGTAATAGTTGCCGGGGCTGCCCCAGAACACCAGGTCGCCCACCTGCACCTGGGCGAAGGAGACCAGCTTGCCTTGGCTGGCCATGGTGTTGTACTGGTTCGTGGCCGAGTGGGTTCCGATGTAGACACCAGCCGCTGCGTAGGCGGCCTTGGTCAGGCCGGAGCAGTCCCAGGCGTCTGGACCGGAGCCGCCGAAGACGTAGCGGTCGCCGAGCTGGGCGTTGGCGAACGCCAGCGCGGTGTCGACGATGCTCGCATTGGGCAGGGCGACGGGTGGGGACGGCGTTGCCGGCACGGACGGCGCAACCGACCCAGAACCCGAACCTGATCCAGAACCGGCACCTGAACCTGAACCTGAACCTGAACCTGAACCGGCTGCGGCTGCGGTATCCCGCACGGCCTGCGCGGCCGCGGCATCCGCTATGGCAGCAGCAGAAGCCTGCGCCTGCGCGAACGCGCTGGCCGCAGCGGCCGCGTCTTCGCCGGCATGGAAGCTGCGTTCGGCCTCGGCCGTGGTGTCTTTGAGCAAGGCGAGTTGTTCGAACAGTTCGCTCGACTTGCGTTGCTGAGTGTTGTAAGCAGCCTCGGCTGCGGTCGAGCTCGCCGTGGCCGCATCAAAGGTGGTCTTGGACTCTTCGGTGAGACGTTCGCGTTCCTCTGTCGCCGATGCGGCCTGCTCGCCGAGGGACTCGGCCGCGTTCTTGTCCTGCACGGCCTCGGTGTAGATCTGCTCCGACTGCTCACTCAGCTTGCTGGCCGTTCCGAGCTGGCTGAGCAGGTCATCCGCGCTGTTGCCGTTCAGGAACAGGTTGAGTGACAGACCGCTGGCACCAGACTTGGCGAGGTGCGCGGCGATGAGGCCGGCCCGCATCTTCGATGTTGCCGCGGTGGCTTCGGCGGTTGCAGCCAGCTCACGAAGGCTGGTTTCGCGCAGGGTAGCGGCGTCCAGGGCATCCTGCGTCACTCGGTAGGCCTCGGCCGCAATCTGCGCGGTCGTGACGGCCTTCGCGGCCTGGCTGGCCAGCCCGTTCAGCAGCTCGCCGAGAGTCGCGATCTCGGCCTGCTTGGTCGATTCGTTCTGCTTGGCCTTTTCGACGTCATTCCAGCTCGGATAGTCGGGGGCAGCGAAGGCTGCCCCGCCGGCAGCGGCAACGGATGCTGTGACCGCCGAGACCGCGCCCATCGCCACCGCCGACAGCAGCCGCTTCGACTTGGTGCGAACCCGTGCGCGTGCGGTGGTGCTCGGTGCGGTCGTGGTGCTCTTAGCCAAGTGATGCTCCCCGGTCGGCCATGAATGGAACGGGATTGATGCGGTTTCCACCAATCCACACTTCGAAGTGCAGGTGGCAGCCGTTGGCGGCGCCGGTATCACCGGAATAGGCGATGATCTGCCCGGCGGACACTGACTGGCCGGAACGAACGTTATAGCCGCCGTTTTGAATGTGGGCGTAGCCGGTTGAGACGTTGTCGCCGTGGCTGATCTTCACGAAGTTGCCGTACGTGCCGAGAACGCCAGCCCAGGTGACGACGCCGGCGTGGGCGGCGTAGATGGGGGAACCGCAGCCGGTGCCGAGGTCGGTGGCGTAGTGGAAGCTGCCGCTGCACTCGCCACCGTTACAGATGACCGACCGAGGGCCGAAGCCGCCGGTGATGCGACCGCTGGCCGGAACGGCCCAGCCGGTCATGCTCACGGAACCACCGGAGCCTCCGCTGTTGGCACGCGCCGCTGCGGCAGCGGCGGCCTTTGCCGCCGCTTCAGCCGCAACCCGGATGGCTTCAAGCCGGGCGCGTTCGGCAACTCCGGCTTCATACCCGGCTGACGTAGTGGCTTGGGCGTCGCGCATGAACTGCAGCTGCTGCTCCAGTTCCACGCTCTTGGCCTCGGACTCGGCCAGCGCGTTCGCTGCTGCTTCGGCGGCAGCCTGGGCTGCGGCGAGCGCGGCTTCGGCGGCGACGCGCAGAGTCTCGCGTTCGGACTGCGCGACTTTGGCCTGGTCTCCGAGCGACTGGGCGTTGTTCGTGGCCGACTGCGCCGATTCGTAGACGTCGGAGCTGCGCTCAACGAGCTTGCTCATGTTGCCGAGTTTGGCCAACAGCAGGTCGGCGTCGGCACCGTCTCCCTGGCCCTCCAAGAACAGGTTCACGCTGAGATCGGTGCCACCGGTGCGGTAGAGCTGGGCGGCGAGCTGGCCGGCTTGCTTGGTCGCGGCATCCGCTGTGGCCTTGCTCGCGTCGGCCTGGGTCTGGATATCTTCGGCGCGTCGGGTGGCGTCGTCGAATTCCTGCTGAGCCACCTCGAGTTCATTGGCACTCTTTTCGGCTGCAGCCTGCGTCTCTTGTACCTGCACCTGTAGGCCGGCAATGAGATTCTCGATAGCGGTGACCTGCGCGGCCGCCGAGGCGGTGTTCGCCTTGGCGTTTTGCAGGTCCTGCCAGGAGGGGTAATCGACGGCGCGGGCGGGCGCGACGGGGCTCACCAGGGTGACCAGTAGAGTCATGGCAGCCATGATGCTGGTCAGCGCCAGGGTGTGCCTGGGCCAGCGATTGGTTACACGCAAGCGGCGGGCGGGCGGGTCAGTCCTAAGGCCGGTCACGGTTCTGGTACGAATCATTGTTTCCCAACAGGCTTATAGCAGTCGCCACGTGCGCCGCAGCAGGCTCTTCAGAGTAACAAGCTGGGCACGATTCACCCAGTCTTACCGGTGAATCTAACCCGCGAAATGCCCGCTGGCCCGCTCATTTGCTGGCGCGGTGCGAACCGGCGTCGAAAACAATTAACCAATCGAGCGGATATTGCGCGCGCCGATTTGGCCTTCTCCCCACAAGACCGTATGCTTACTCTTCGGCAGCCATGAACTTTGTGGCTCACGGCCCCATCGTTTAGCGGCCTAGGACGGCGCCCTTTCACGGCGTTAACACGGGTTCGAATCCCGTTGGGGCTACGCAAACTGCACGTGCACGAAGCATTACTCGAAATAGAATAGTCTTACCAAGTGCCTCGCACACAGATTCACATTTTTACATCGAGGCCCTGTAGCGCAGTTGGTTAGCGCGCCGCCCTGTCACGGCGGAGGTCGCCGGTTCAAGTCCGGTCAGGGTCGCAAAGGTAATAGCCCTTTCGAAAGGAAGGGCTTTTTTCCTTAGAAGAGGCGTTTTTCAACGCAGCTTTGGGGCCCTGTAGCTCAGTTGGTAGAGCGTTCGACTGAAAATCGAAAGGTCACCGGATCGACGCCGGTCGGGGCCACCACCGCCACTCCCTAGGAAACACTGGGGAGTGGCCTTTTTTTATGCCCATTTTCGAGCTTTGAATCGGCTCCTTTTCCCTCCAGTGAACACATTTTGAACACATCTGAAAATGGAACACTGCCATTGAGAGCCACCGCAACGGCATCTAAGTCGTCGTCGAAGAGGTCTGCGTAGACGTCTAGCGTCATCGCAGCCGACGAATGTCCCAGCATTCGCTGCACCGCTTTCACATTGGCCCCGACCGAGACGGCGAGGCTTGCAGCCGTGTGCCTGAGGTCATGGGGTGTCACCTTGGGAAATTCCGGGTCAGCGGCTTGGACCGACGCGAGAGCAGAGTTGAAGCGGCGGTTTCGAAAGTTTCCACTCCGGAGCACGCCACCGTCAGGAGCCATGAAGACCAGGTCGTCGGGATGTTTGCCCTAACAGCGCGCCCGCAGCGAGTCCGAGAGAAAATCGGGGAACGGCACGGAACGTCGCTCATGCGACTTCGGTGTTCCCCAGATCACCCGACCTCGAGGATCAGATACGGCCTCGGCCACGTCAATGCGGCGGCGATCTAGATCGATTCGCGCCGTCTTGAGGCCAGCCATCTCACCCCACCGCAGACCGGTATAGGCCAGCAGGATGATGACGTCGGCGTCGGGCCCGCAAGCGCGAGCGAGGCGAGACACCTGGTCGTTGCTGAGATAGCCTCTTGAGCTCTTCACGATCCTGGGGAGGCGCACACCATCGGACGGATTGACGGGAATGCGTTTGTCCATGACGGCGTACTTGAGAACGCCTGAGAGCACGAGGTGAATTTGGCGCACGGTCGATGGTGCAAGTCGCGCGGACAGGTCAGAAACCCACGCCTGGACGTCAGCGTGCCTTACCTCCCCCAACCGCGTCGTGCCCCACCGCGGCAGTACGTGCTTGTCGAGGCCGTGTCGGTACCCGGACCGCGTCGTCGGTTTCAATTGAACCTGCGCCTCGTACCACTGCTCGGCCCAGTCAGCGACGGTCACTCGCGACTTGGTCGGGTCGACCCATTCGCCGCGGTCCTTCGATATCTCGACGCCCACGAGGAATCGTTCCGCATCGCGTTTCGTGGCAAAGCCACGCTTCATCGTTTGTCGTCGGTCCGGTGTGCGGTACCGCACGAGGTAGCGCTTGCCGCCGGCCGTTGCGTACGTCGTGATCGTGGGCATTGAATCTCTCCATCTCGCGGAGTTTCGCTCATCTCTGCAAGGCTATGATCGCGTACTTTCTGCATCATTGATTGCTCCCGTGCGCGAGTCCGATTCGCGAGGCGGCGACGGTCGTGTTCATGGGATCCTATAAGTGGATCCGGCGTCGCGTCGAGGTCCGCCGAAACTGCGAAAGGTTGAGCGACTTGGCCGACTGCTGCTGGCTCTACATGTACGAGAACAGAAGACAGAACTCTATCTACATAGGCATCGCCACCAGCATGGCTCGTGTATATCAGCGGCACAATGAGGCTGCAGAACAGCTCCGCGATGCCCCCGGTTCGGTTATCCTGCAAACGGTAGAACCCTTCAGCTCGCGCCGCGATGCACGGAAGGCGGAGGCGATCGCAATCCACGTGGCAACAATTGCCGGTACACAGGTGTGCACTGACGACGAGGTCCCGCTTACTAACACCAACATCGCGGGTATCCACTCGACGACGGTACTGGGCCCAGCGATCTTCACAAAAGACGAAGCAATCCAATGGAGCTCCCTCATCGGCACGGTCATCGTGCCGATCGCCGCCGACGAGCTCGAAGGACGGCCGGCACCGTTCGGAGGGCATGGTGGTGCGTTCTTCGCAGATCGCGCACGCAAGCACTGGAACGTCGCTCAGGTGAAGCGGCCTCGGATCAGACGAATCATTGCTCTGCTAAAGGGCGGTCCAAACATAATCCTTGGCGACTGGGACGTTGACCCCGAGGGTGATTGGACACTCGACTCTGTGCACACGACCCGGGTTGCCGTCCCGCTCATCGACGCCGAACGAGATGACCCACGCGGCGATAAGGGCAAACGTCTCGACGGCCACCACCTCAACTCCGGCGTTACCTACAGCGCTGATCTGAAGTAAGCGCAGTTCGTTCGCGGGGTCCATCAGGGTCTACCCGGTCGTACACGTCAGGATTTCCTGATGCTTACGTCTAACAGGGTGGCTCCTATTGTGGCTTTCGGCGCTACGTGGCGGCTTTTTCTGATCGCTATTTGGCGCAGCGACCCGATTGGCCACGCTAAACCCGAAGACGTCAGCGTCGTATATCCCATGAGTTTCGGCACAGCTAGGTTTCGAGACGCCCGCGTTGTATGAGATGCGGTTGGGGCACGTGTCTCACCGACCGGCTCCGCTTCTGAACGTTGATATCTCAACTCCGGTCTCCTCGAATATCTCGAGGGCTCGCGACAAGTCCGTCTTTGCGTCGAACGGGATATCCGGATGCTGAATCGAGGTGCGTATCGCGTCCTTCACATAAGGAACTTTCTTCGAAGCGCCGGAGGTCTTTGATTCCTCTCGGAGAAAGCGGCTCACTTCCTCTAGGCGCTTTCGTTGTGCCTGAAACAGTTCTGGAAGTGCATTGAGCGCTCTTAGGTACGTTACGCAGCATTCAAGAGTGACGTCTATTAGCCGGTTATCGCGCTGAGGTGCCTTGGCTAACTCGCGGCCCAGGTGGAATCCAGCCGTCGACTTATTCATTGCCTCAAAGGGACGATGCGCTTTCCACTCAGCGTCCGCCCATCGGCCCCAGCTGTCAATTAGCGCGTTCGACACGACCAACTCGTGACGGCCAGTGGCCGCGTCCAACGCTTCCTCTAGGAGCTCCTGGCCCTCGGCGAACAGACCAGTCCAGGTACGGATCCTGCCCAGCAGGAAGGCTGTGTCGGGGTTGGACCAGGCATGGTAGGCCTTTTCTGCATAAGGCAATGCAAGGCCAGCATCGTGCAGTCGTCGACTCATGACGTCTGCAAGAAGGTAGGACGTCGTGGCGATGGTCTCAGCACCGACAGCCATGCTGAGGGCGTTTTGGTATTCTGACACCGCTGACTCGAATCGCGCTTCTTGGCTGTCCAAGTCGCCCGCTATCCGGTACACCTCTGAGAACTCAGGATTAAAGTTCCGAGCTCTCTCTACTTGCTCACGAGCTTTTTCGAGCTTGCCAGCGCGCGCAAATCTGATGGCCGCTCGAAGCAGGTGGACAGACGGATTATCGGCGCTTGATCTTGCGCGCACGACCGCAGGATCTACGCTGCGTCCACGCTCAGCAACTCGCTCCTCGAGGGTTGCTTTGTACTGCCTTTCACGCTGAAGTACTTTCACGATGAAAGCGCCAGATCGGTCCTCCCGCGCGAGGAACGCTCGGGCTGTTGGCGTGAGTGCAAGCCGGGTAGACATAGCGCCGGCAGATTCGAGTTCCACCGTAACCAAGGAACCTCGGCTCAATTCCTGTGTGGCACTTCGGAGATCATCGATTGGCATGTCAGTCAAGACTGCGAATTCATCGAATCCGATCGCGCGGTCCAAGGCTCGAAGAACAGAAAGGACGGCGCGTGATCCGCCGGTAAGACCCTCGTAGACGTTCTTGACGCAGAAGTCGAGAAGTTCCTGTTGCGAGTGGATCAGGTCGCTGGGCACGCGACCCGCCTCGGCAGACAAGATGTACCAACGAATTGCCAAGGGGCTAAATCGGAGCCGACCAACAACTTCACCAAGAGTCTTGTCAGATAGGCCGGCAAGACCCTTTTGGCCCCGCTTGGTCGCGAATTTCCGGAACAGCAATTTCGCCTCGGGATTCGACAAGGGCAAGAGCGGATAACGTCTCTCAAGTTCTCCGATGCCCAGTCGACTCGTGAATAGGTACTTAACCGAATTTGGCAGAGTCTCGTAGAGCGCAATTACCTCCGACCCCTGTGCAGTTTCAAGATTATCGAGCACGATAAGGCACTGGATGCCCTCGAGTGATTCAGAGAGTTCCTTAACCGAACTACTGAAATCCCCGCTGAGCCCCGCGCTGAGAACTGCGATCGACTCATCTATGCCTTGGATCGCGCCATTCAGTTGTTCGACACCGCTTGCCGTCAGTTTTTCTGTCTTGAGCGAGACCCAAAGAATCGCTTCGAACGGGTTTGTATCGCTGTCTAAGAGCCGATATGCAATGTCGAGTGCCAGAGCAGTCTTGCCGATGCCGCCTTCGCCCGTAATGGTGATGACATTGTCTCGACCGACTTCGAGGGCGCTGAGGATCTTTTTAGCTTCATCGCCGCGACCCACAAGGCCTGTTTCGTCATAGTCAGCATCGGGAAGATTGTGAAGGATTTTGTCCGTCGTACCAACGGGCTCGATGAATGCCGGCTCCCACGCGGCGTCGGCACGGAGTCTGTCGAGTGTCCGGGTCGTTGCGTTCCATTGCCGCGACCGAAAGGCGCTCAATGAGGTGATGGCACTCTCGGGGTCGTCGGGGTGGAGAGGACGGCCGTGCATAACACGATTGCGGATAGGTGCGAGGGTTTCTAAGAAAGGAGCATTGCCACCTATCTCTTCTGCAAATTCGACCGGCAGATCCTTCCGATTCCGGAGCAGGAGGTCGTAGCACGGTCTCAAATCGAGGTATTGGACGGCGTATGCGTCGGCTCCGTGGGGATCCGCGTTTTTCCTGTGCAGGGCGCTGTCGTAATCCGCGCCCAACAAAACTGATTCATCTTGGTAGGGGAGAAGGAATCGGATGACTAGGTCCCTCATGTCGCTCTCGAAACTATCAATGAGAGCGAACAACCTATTTCGGCTCATCCGAACGTTTTCCAAACGCGCCATCTTTGGCACCATCCCCACGTAGCGTCGATTGCTGTTCAAATCTGGGCACCCGATTTACCTGTCGGAATCGGTCGAAACCAAATAACGGTTTCTCGCTAATGAAGCGACTCCCCTATGGACACATTAGCGAGGTCTGCTCGAAGCATTGAGCTTGACCCTCTTCGAGCGGCCGCATTACGCCATCGACTTGTCCCATATCCCTAGGGATACAAGACGTCTCACGCCCATGTCTCGACTCCCTCCGCGTTCCCCGGAATCGTGCGGCGCGCCGATTCTCATAACTACGTCGCATAACCGCATGCCTGAACCGTGGTACGCACCATTAGTTATGAGACACCCCGGGAGCAAAGATGACGAAACTGATCGGTGTCATTTTTCGAAGTCGTCTGCACAAGTGGTCGTAGTCGCGCTCACACCTCGCTCCAGCCATCGACAAACCTCAATTCCCGTAAGGGCAATCTTCTACGGGCTCCCCGTACCACTGGGCCTACCGACGGTGGAAGCGTGGCCAGAAGAGCCCGAATGGGAACGAGGGAGGGAACGGAATGCGCGCAGATACTCTGGGATGGTGATTACAAACGATTCGGTCTCTATCCGTGCCGTCCGAACCTCCGACTCGTCCCAGTGGGCTGCGCTCTATCGGGGCTATCGAGACTTCTACGAGCTGTCTCCCGATGACAGCATCGTTGAGCGTGTCTGGACCTGGATCAATGACGACTCGAATGAAGTCAATGCCTTTGTCGCCACCTCCGGGGGTCGACTTGTGGGGCTCGCGCACTATCGTCGATTTTCTCGTCCCTCAACGGGAAGCGTGGGTATCTACCTCGACGATCTGTTCACGGACTCGAGCGCTCGGGGAGCCGGCGTCGGGCGCGCGCTACTGAGCGAACTCTCCGCGCTGGCCGAACGCGAAGGACGCTCAGTCGTTCGCTGGATCACGGCAGAGAACAATACTCGGGCCCGCCATCTCTATGATTTGACCGCCACGTCTACCAAGTGGGTTACGTATGATCTGACACCAGGGGCACTATGACCGCGCAATAGTGCCATCGCTGTCCACTGGCTCTTCCGTACTCCCTTGCACGACGCACGTTCAGGCGGCGGTGTCCCCGGCTCGTTGGATTGCCCGGTAGACCGTGGATCTGGCAACGCTGAAGAGTTCTGCGATCTGCGCGGTGGTGTGTTCGCCCCGTTGGTGGACCTCGATCAGGTGCTTTTCCTGCGCCGGGGACAGTTTGGGTTGCTT
This sequence comes from Cryobacterium sp. TMT1-2-2, assembly GCF_004403505.1. Taxonomy (NCBI): domain Bacteria; kingdom Bacillati; phylum Actinomycetota; class Actinomycetes; order Micrococcales; family Microbacteriaceae; genus Cryobacterium; species Cryobacterium sp. TMT1-2-2. The sequence goes on from NZ_SOGS01000023.1 coordinate 155,810, forward strand.
GCCGCGGAGCCGGCCGGCCGCTTTGGCGACTTGCATCCCTTCGCGGGTGCGTGCTCGGATCAGGTCGGCCTCGAATTCAGCGACCATCGCGAGCACGTTGAAGAGGAGTCTGCCGACCGGGTCGGTGGGGTCGTGAACGGAACCGCCGATGCTGAGCTTCACTTCGCGAAGGGTGAGGTCATCGACGATGTCCTTGGCATCACGAAGTGAGCGAGCCAGTCGGTCGAGTTTGGTCACGACGAGGGTGTCGCCGGCCCGGCAGGCGGCCAACGCTTCGCGCAGACCTGGCCGGGCCCGATTCGTTCCGGCGAGACCCTGATCGGTAAACGTCTTCTCCGGCGTCACGCCAAGAGCGATCAGAGCGTTTCGAAGCGGTCTGGGGAGATTGGGTGAGAACTCCATTCAAAGGAAGCGACACGACGATGATTTTTCAAGCTCGCAAGCCGTAAACCGCTGGGAGCGCGGATAGTGTTTGCGGCCAGTAGACGTTCCTTGCGGCACGGTCCGCTCCGCCATGAAACGATGGCCACATGGCACTTGGGCTACATCACGTTGAGATTTGGGTCGTTGACCTAGACAGCGCTCGAAAGTCCTGGGGCTGGCTACTTGCGAAGCTCGGATGGTCGGTCGATTAGGAGTGGGAAAACGGGACTTCCTGGCGATGCGGTGACGTCTACCTTGTGACCACACGACCGCCAACCCTTTCCGGCGACGCGCATGACCGAAGACTCCCCGGAATCAACCACGTCGCGCTTCATGGAGGATCCGAAGCTGACATCGACGGCATCGTTGGCGAAGCAACAGACCACGGCTGGAGTTCCCTCTATGCGGATCGCTATCCCCGCGCTGGAGGCCCCGACCACTACGCCGCATACCTCGAGAACGAAGCCGGCTTCAAAGTCGAGGTAGTGGCCGCATCCTGACCCCGAAGACATTGCTCACCGAGCCGTGGTGGGTGCGCGCGAGCAGCGGCTCGGCACCCTGGCTCTGCCCGCTCGCCGCGATCAGCGCGGCCGTGAGCCGGTGCCCGCTGATGCTGGGGGCCGGGATGCTGCAACGCCGAACGGATGCCGCATCCCAGGCGGAAACGCCGGCCGTGACCGGCGTCTCGCCCTCGGCCCACGCCATCCGTTCGGCGTGGGATCTCGTTGAACCGCGCCGTCAGCCGCTCGGCCAGGCGCCGCGAATTCGCGAACACGATCGAGGAGGTGTGCGTGAGCACCTGGTCGACGATCGCCTCCTCGACGTGAGGCCAGATCGACCCGGTCTCGGGAACGGATGCCGTCGGTCCCTCCCGCGGCGCGCCCTCCCGCGGCGGCTCGGCGTCGAGCCGGCTCATGTCGTTGACGGGAACCACGACACGCGGGTCGAACCGCTTGCCGGAGGCCGGCGCAACGATCTCGACCGGTGCGGCACCGCCCAGGAACCGGCCGCCTCGCTGTGCGGGCGCACGGTGGCGGAAAGCCCGATGCGCTGCGCCGGTTTCGCGAGCAGCGCGTCGAGCCGTTCAAGCGAGAGGACCAGATGGGCGCCGCGCCTAATGGCGGCAACCGCGTGCACCTCGTCGACGAGGACGGTGTCGACGCCACGCAGCGAGTCGCGGGCCGCGGAGGTGAGCATGAGGAAGAGCGGCTCGGGGTGGTGATCAGGATGTCGCCCGCCGGTCTGCCGACGGGTGTCGCCCGAGCGAACGCCGACGCTCACGCGCGCGGTTCGGACCCGAGCCGCGCGCGGCGTGGGTGATGCCCACAAGCGGGGCGTGGAGGTTACGTTCGACGTCGACGCCCAGCGCCTTAAGCGGGGAGATGTAGAGCACGCGGGTCGCCGGCCGCAGCCCCCCGCCGGCCGCAGGAGGAACGGCCGGCGACGCGGCCGGCACGACCTGGCACGGTCGCCGCAGAAATCCCGAAGACCACCTACACTCGAGGACCGTCTCGTCCTTTGCCCATCCGCTTCACGAACCAGACGAGCAGCACGCCCAGCACCACTTGGGCCACCTTGCCGCTGAGGGTGAGGGGGTCGATCGTGGCGTTGCCCATGAGTGCGGACACGAGGAACAGGACCAAGACCAGGGAATTCGCCGCCGCGCCTGCGAGCATCAGCCGTCGATTCGCAACCAAGATCAACCCGCCGCCGATCAGATAGGCAAGCCCGGCGACCACCATGACGGGAGCGGGAGGTGACTTGAAGTTCTCCGGGACCAGGCCGAATCCGATCGCCAAATAGACGATGGCTACCAGTATCGCGAGCGCGGTCGCGATACTGAGCGCCCAACGTGGGACAGGGGCCACCGTGAACCGTGTGCTTGTCATAGGAGCCTCCCTAAACTGGAAGCGGGGGTGCGGTTACCCGGCATCATGAGCAGCTCCTCCTCAACCCCGCCCGAGCGTTTGAACGAGTTCAGGTTCGCGCTCGACCGCGGGCTCACGAGCGGCCCCGGGCTCGCCAGTCGAGCGACGCTTCGTGCGTCCCCAGGCCGCGCGGCCAGCGATCGCTAGCAGGGCCGGCACGAGCACCAGCATCACGACGAGCGCGTACACGGCAATGGCCATTGCCAGGCCGAAGCCGAACATCGTGACCGTCCGCTGGTCGTTGAGAACGAAGCTGCCGAAGACGACGACCATGACGGATGCCGCGGCCAGGATCACCCTGGCCGTCGCGGCCATACCGTCCCGAACCGCCCGGTTTGCGTCCCCCGTGCGGGCGAACTCTTCCTTGACCCGGCTGAGCAGGAACACGGTGTAGTCGGTGGACAGGCCGAAGAGCACCGCGAAGAGCATGACCGGAACGAACGACTCCACCGGTCCAGGCACAACCCCGAGCAGGTCGGCGGGCCACCAGCCCCATTGGAACACGGCGACAACGGGTCCGTAGGCCGCGCCGACGGCGAACAGGTTCATGATGACGGCCATGGCCGCGATGAACGGCGCCCGAAACTCGATCAGCAGAACGATGAAGGCGAGCACGACGACAACGAGGATGAACCAGCCGATCTGCGCCAGGAGCGTATCCGCCAGGTCGATGCTGGTCGCCGTCGCTCCTCCGACGTGGGCGGCCGCGCCGGGTGCCGCCTCTGGCAGCACCGTCTGGCGTAGGTCGTGGACCAGCGTTTCCGTGGCTGCGTCATCCGGCGAGCTCGTGGGGATCACCGTGTACAGGGCGGTCGTCCCGTCTTCGCCGAGGCGCGGCGGGGTGACCGCGCTGACGCCGTCGGTTGCCGCCAGTTCGGCGTGCAGTTCGGTGCTCGCGGCCTGGTTCTCGGCCGGCGTCGAATCGTCGCCGAAGTCGACCGTGACCAGGAGCGGGCCGGCCCAGCCGGCGCCGAATCCTTCCACGATGAGGTCATAGGCCTTGCGCTGGGTGGTGTCGGCGGCCTGAGATCCGCCGTCGGCGGTGCCGAGGCGCAGCGACAGCAGGGGCAGGGCGAGGATGGCCAGGACGAGCACGGAGGCGAACGCGGCCATCCATCGGTGGCGCTGCACGCCACCGACCCAGCCGCGCCAGCCCGACGCGTGCGAGGTTTCTGCCGGGCCGCCGACGTGCGTCAGGGAGGCGCCCTTCTTGCCGATCTTGCGCACCCGCACCCGGTCGAGGTTGCGGCCGAAGATGGCCAGCAGGGCCGGCAGCAGGGTGACGGATGCCAGCATTGTCGCGCTGACCACGATGGCGCTGGCCAGTCCGAGCGACGACACGAACGGGATTCCGATGGCGTAGAGGCTGAGGATGGCGATGATCACGGTTGCCCCGGCGACCAGGACCGAGCGCCCGGCGGTGGTCATGGCCGCTTCGATGGACCTGTTCGGAGTCAGGCCCTGGGCCAGCCCCTCCCGGTGTCTGGTCACGATCAGCAGGGCGTAGTCGATGCCGACGCCCAGGCCGATCATGGCGGCCACGATCGGGCCGGAGGTGCCGATGGTCACGGTCGAGGCGAGCATCGTGATCGAGGCGAGTCCGATGCCGAGGGCCATGAGGGCGGTGAGCAGCGTGACCAGCATGGCGAACAGCGAGCCGAACACGAAGAGCAGCACGAGAGCTGCCGCGAGCAGGCCGAAGGCCTCACTGCCGGATGGTCCAGACTCGCCCTGCGCGGCCGGACCGCCGAATTCGACCTGGCCGCCGGCATCCTGCACGCCCTCGAAGGCGGCCTGAGCCTCAGCGACCGTCTCGACCGGGATGTCCTTGGCCCGCTCGTCGAACTGGATCGTCACTATCGCCGTCATGCCGTCTTCGGACACCATGGGCTGGGGCGGACCGTACGGCGACCGAGCGGCGGAGACGCCGTCGAGCGCGGCGACGGTGGCCACGGCTTCCTCGACCGCGGCGCGCATGGCCGGCGATGTGACGGGCTCTTCGGCATCAGTGCTGTGCACGATGGCCTGCATGCCGTCACCGGCGAGCTCGGGGAACTCCTCGCGCAGGGTGTCGTAGGCGGCCTGCGAGTCGGTGCCGGCGAGGGTCAAGTCGTTGTTGAAGGTGCCGCCGAGCGCCCGGCTGCCGAGCACGGCGCCGAGGATCAGCGCCAGCCACACGACGACCACTATCCAGTGGTACCGGGTTGACATGCGAGCGAGTGCAGAGAGCACGGGTGGTCCCATCACAGTTCATCGAGTCGGCGGCACCGATCGGGCCGTCTGAACTGAGCCTAGATGAAACGAGACGCTCTTGTCTAGTTTTACGCATCTCCCGTTGATGCTTGCGTCGCGATGCCGCCGACCAGAGTGCGGTAGATCAGATCGGACACACCGGCGTCCGAGTGCTTCGTCCTGGGCGCCGCCCGCACCGCCGAGATGAGCAGGGAGGCCATGGCCGTGACGATCCACTCCGGTGAGAGATCGGTGCGGATGTCGCCCTCGGCCTGGCCCCGCTTGATCACCTCGACCAGGGGCGCGAGCGCCTGGTCGCGCTGGGCGAGGAAACGCGCGTTGTGGTCGGGCGCCCGCATCAGAATGATGCGGAAGCGCATCCCGTGCTTGCCCAATTCGCCAATGACGCGACCGAGCACCTCGAGGGCGCATCCCTCGTCGAGGCGGCAGGCGATGAGGGTTTCCGACGCGCGGGTGATGGCCTCTGCCTGGATGGCCCCCAAAAGCGCCTGCCGGTTACTGAAGTGGCGATAGAGGGTGGCCCTGGTCAGGTTCGCCGCCTGGGCGACATCCGCCATCGACGAGTCAGGGTTGCGGGCGAACTCGTCGGCCGCGGCCGCGAGGAGGGCCCGGTGGTGGCGTTCCACATCGATGCGCGTGGCCGCTGGCTGTTTGGGGCTGGACATGGTGCCTTTCCGGGGAGTGCGTCGACCTCGACGATACGCGTTCGACGCCATCCGGGGGCGTGATGGCCGACAATTGCGGCGGCGCCACGGGTCCGTCTTCGCAAAACGAGACATGTATGTCTCGTTTATTGCTAGGCTTGTGGGCATGAACACTTCCCAGAACGCACCGTTCCAGCCTCGACCAGCCAGGCCGGGTGAGGTTGATGTGCTCGTCGTGGGCGCCGGCCCGACCGGGCTGACGGCGGCCTGCGAGGCCCTGCGTCACGGCCTGAGCGTGCGAATCATCGACCGCAAGCAGGGACGCTCGACCCACTCCAAGGCCCTGGTCACCCACGCCCGCACCCTCGAGGTCTTCGAGACCATGGGGGTGGCCGATGGGATGCTCGCCGGCGGCGTGCCGTTCGCGGCCCTCAACGCGCACGGCGGCCCCCGACGCCGGACCACCCGCGTGGACCTACTCGGGCTCCCCTGGGGTGACACCGCGTATCCGTTCTGGCTCTCCATTCCACAGGATGCGACGGAACAGGTGCTGGAAGACCATCTGAACAGGCTCGGCGGGGCCGTGGAGTGGGGAACCTCGTTCGACGAGATTCTCAACGGCGACGACCAGGTCGAGGCGCTGGTCACCCGTGACGGCGGCGAAACCGAACGGGTGAGCGCGCGCTGGCTGATCGGCTGCGACGGCGGCCGGAGCCGGGTGCGCGACCAGGTCGGGCTCCGGCTCACCCGTCGGGACGCCGGCGCAACGTTCGTGCTGGCCGACGTCAAGAGCTCCGTGCCGATCGCCCAGAACGAGGGCTACGCCTACCTCGACCCGCAGGGACTGCTGCTGGTCGTGCCGATGCCGGAACCGGAGCGCTGGCGCATCATCGCCCACGTTCCAACGCCGCACAAGGGTTCGCAACTGACCGTGGATGCGGCCTTCCTCGACGAGCTGATTCGGCAGCGGTCCGGGATGGAGTTCGGCAGCCGCGACGTGAAGTGGACCTCGCAGTTCAACCTGAGCCACGGGCTGGCCAACCACTTCCGCTCCGGCCGGGTCTTCCTTGCCGGCGACGCAGCCCACATCCACAGCCCGGTCGGCGGGCAGGGCCTGAACACCGGGGTCCAGGATGCCCACAACCTGCTCTGGAAACTCGCCGCGGTCGACCGCCTGGATTCGGCCGCGGCGGAGCGGCTGCTCGACAGCTATGAGGCCGAACGACGGGACACCGCACGCGGCATGGTCACCGGTGTCGCCCGGGTGACGACCGCGCTGACCACCCGGCGCACCGCGATCCGCCGGGCGCTCGGCCGCCTCGCCCCGCGGATACTGGCGCGGCCAGCCGTCCAGGCGAAGCTGGGCCGCACTGCGGGGATGCTCGACCTGGCGTACTCGAGCGGACCTCTGGCGACCGCGCCGGGCGCCGGCCGGCGGCTGCCGAATCCGGAGCTACCTGGCGGAGGGCGACTCTACGAGAGGCTGAGCCCGGCTGGCTGGTCCTGGGTTGTCTGGGGTCGACCGGGCGAGGCCCGGCCCGATCTGTCGACTGCGCGCTGGCACGGGCTGCCTGTCGTCTTCATCGCCTCCGATCTCGTCGCTCCGGCCGGGGCTCCGGCCACGGCCGCCATGCCCGATGGCAAACGCGTGGCCCTCGTGCGCCCGGACCGCTATGTCGCGGCTCGCGGCTCCTCGCCCGAGTCCATCGGCCAGCACATCCTGCAAGAATTTCCCGCCTGAAGAGATGGTGGATTCCGCAGCAGCACTTGTGCGTCAGGCTCGCCCGAGCCGAAATACACGGCATGAAAGAACTATTCCAAATAGCGGTGCTAATTGTTGCTCCAACTATGGCGTTGGCTATCCACTTCCGATCGGGCTCCCGGCGTGCAGGGCGATCGAGTCGCCGGCGCCGACGGTCGCGGTGAAGGTTCGGCTAACTGGACGCCCCACTCGCCGCTACAAGCGGTGTTTCGCCGTCAGTGACGACTCGAGAACACGTTGTGGCGCTGACCTACCAACGAACGACGTTCGCTCCATCTGCGCCGCGCTGTGGTTCCTTAATCGTCGACCCAGGGAGGTCGATGACTTCTCCGCCAATCTTGGTGACCGTGCCGCCTCGCACGCCGGCGTTCTCGATTCGACCGGCGACTGTCAAGGATCCGGCGAGGCGGCCGCCGATCGCCACTCGAAGAGCGCCATTGGCGTCGACGTGCACGCTCCCGTTCTGCGCCCCGAGGACTTCGCTCGTCGCGGAGGAACCGATTGTCAACGACCCGTTGTGCACGCCGTGGATGGCGACGTGCGCGGATGGTTGCACCGTCAGCGACCCGTTGTGGGTGGCGCCTCGCACGATAGTGAGCGTCCCGTCGTGCACGCACACTGATCCATTGTGTGTTCCGCTCAGAGTGTTGTCCCCGTCGACGACGAGAGGCGGCTTTTCGACCTCGACTCCACCGGCTTTGATGAAAATGTTGTTCGGATGAGAGTGGTCCACAGTGGCCTCCAATATAGCTAGTTGCCGTTACCGTACCGGGTACCGCCGACAGTCGAATTACGGGGAGGTCCGCTTCCGGTGCGGACGTCCGGTTAGCCGTTCCCCTTCAGGGCATCTCAGTGCAGGCGTCGACGCGGTTGGCTTCACGCGATTCGGTGACCGCTGGAGGTCCCGCTTGCGGCATTAGCTAATCATCCGCGAGGGGACAACGATTGTTTATGGTGCGACTCGCGATGTACTCCGCTGCCTTCTTCGACCCTCGCGTTCCTTCGACCCGGCCCAGAAGAGAGGTGGCCCTGGGCTTGACGGGGAAACGCGCGATGCCTTATATTCAACTTATCAGTTCTATACTAGCCAGTTGAATACAAGATTGGACAACATGCCCGTCGACCAGCTCAGCCGCACCTTCGCGGCCCTCGCCGACCCGACGCGGCGCGCCATCCTGGCGCGCCTGGCGCACGGCGAGGCGACAGTTGGGCAGCTAGCAGAGCCGTTCGCGATGAGTTTCGCGGCGGTGTCGAAACACCTCCGGGTGCTCGAAGCCGCGGAACTGGTCAGTCGGGGTCGGAATGCGCAGTATCGCCCCGCGACCCTTGACGCTCGACCGCTGGCGAATGCCTGCGCATGGATCGGCGACTACGCGAAGTTCTGGGGTGCCAGCTTCGATGCCCTCGGTGACGTCCTCGCTGAGATCACGACCACCGAAACAAGCATGACCGACAAAGGAGAAACCTCATGAGCAACCCCGTCAGCATCACCCGCACCTTCCCCGCAACACCCGAGCAGGTCTTCGACGCCTGGACAACGCCGGCTTCTTTCGCGGTCTGGTTCGGGACAGCCGCGGTCCCGGTCGACGATGTCGAGATGGATGTCCGTGTCGGCGGCGGGTGGAAGGCGACCATGCACCTGCCCGACGGCAGCCTGAAGCACTGGGTTGGCGAGTTCACAGAGGTGAATCGTCCAACGCGGCTCGCCCTCACCCTCACCGACCAGCCCGATGATCCGGCCCGCGAGCCCGTCACCGTCGATATCGTCGCCGTCGACGGCGGCGCCATGATGACAATGGTGCAAACCGCCCAGGGCTTCGACGACGCGTCGAAGGCGGCCCTCACGGCCGGATACACCGCGTTCTTCGACGATATGGAGAAGCTGCTCGTCCGCTAGACGGGCACCCGCCGTGTCAGCGCGTTGCGAGGGCGACACTGACCGCAACCCCACCCCGACCGAGTCGTCAAAGTCGAAGCCCGCAACCAGGTCCGCTCAGGGTTCCACCTACGGGATCTGAACAAAGCTGGCGACCGCCTGCTCAGGCGTCCCGGTCGTCGTTCCTCTGTGACACAACGTCGGCGCGCTCGGCCGCCAGGTGGTTTGCCCTCAGATCTGTCGCGCTCGACGTTCGGCTAACGGGCGGTCAATTCATGCTCGACACGTGTCATTTATACGTTCGATTGCGTGACAACACGATCGTAACTTCAACGGATGGACAAATTGTCACACAACCAGTCATTTATTCTGCGTGTCGCAAACGATGAGGAAACAGTCCAATGTGACCTGTGCAGGGCGCCCCGTCATTGTGCCTCAGAAATCCCATCCCAATAACTTGCTGGAACAATTTCCGGTGAGACGTATTTCCGAGACACGATGAGCCATGTTTTTTCGCTCTGGCGTATTCAGGGAAAGCAGCCGCGGCGGGTGTCTCACTAGTCATTACTTTTTCGAGACGTTCCGCGTCGCGCTCAGGGACCGGTAAACGGGCGCTGGATGCTGTTGAAGATCTGGCGAAGCTGGCCTAGGTTTCGTCGCCTTATGTCCAAGCAGCGCGGTGTCTGTATTCCGCGAACGTTCGCTGTGAGCCGCGGTTGCCGTGACGGTATGCAACCGAAGCAGCCACAGTCGTTTGATTCCCGCCTCATCCCATGGGAGACGGTTCACGACGACGGCACGAAGTCCGCAACACTCGTCGGCTCTCGTGAGCCAGGGCACATGTTCACCTACGCGTTCTTTATCCCCGCGGGCGTATTCGACGCCCCGCACCACCACATCGCCGACGCGCACCTGCACGTGGCCTACGGCGAACTCATGCTCGGATACGGCACCTCCTTTATCAAGGGAGACGCGGATCGCTTCCCGGCGGGGTCGTTCCTGTTTGTGCCAGCTCACGCGATCCATTTCGATGGTGCCGAAGAGGACACGGTGCTGATCGGAACAGTGACCGGGCCATGGAACACGCAGTACTGGTCCTGAGAGCAACGGTTTGCGACCGTTGAGCACCTGCCGCATCAAGACCGTATCGCGGCATTTAAAGACGGGCAGAGTAGACACACGCCGGTCAATGAGGCGATCCGTGCGACCGGCGGAACGGTCTGATCACACTGTTGAAGGATCGGCTTACGTGCGTTGGGGTGACGTTCAGCGCTGCGAAAAGCCCGCCATTAGCGCCGTGATTCACAGATCTGGAGCACGACCGCCCCGGGTGTCTCATGGACGGTCGTTCGTGAATACCTAGTTGCACGTCGCTCAAGCGCCGACGCTCCGGTTGCGATTGCAGTATTGACGCAAATCTGAACAAGTGAGTAGATTACTGAACATGAGTTCAGACACCACGTTGCCGTGGAGTGACCTGAAGATGAGTGCGCGGATAGTAGCTGCGGCGTTCAAGCGCTTCGCTCGGGACGGATTCGCCGCGGCGACCATCCGGGAGATTGCCGCGGATGCTGGGGTGAGTGCCGCTCTGGTAATTCACCACTTCGGCAGCAAGGACGGCCTCCGTCGAGAGTGCAACCGTCGCGTCGTGGACTTCCTGCGCGACAAAGGCCGACCGGACGCCTCAGCCGCCGAAAGGCTTGACGCGGTCTTCGTTCAGTACGGCTCGTATGCGACGCGTGCGGTCGCGGAGGACTCCGAGGAGTCTCGCGAACTGTTCGATGTGCTGCTGGGGATGGCGCGTGCGGTGGTCGCGGAGGGCGCGGAGTCGGGCTCTTTGCGCGGATCGTCCGACCCCGACGCGCAGGCAATGGCGCTGCTCGTGCTGGGACTTACGCCGTTCGCTTTCTCTGCGCACCTCACCCGGTGGGCAGACGCAGGCTTGGACGCGGCAATGGCGCGACTTGCGGTTCCAATTGCGGAGATTTACACGCGCGGTCTCGTCACGGACAGTGGGCTGCTCGATGCTGCGATGGGCGTCCGAGGAGAACGGTAATGAGGATTTTGCTGGCAACGGCGGGCTCGCGGGGTGATGTCGAGCCTTTCGCGGCCCTGGCCGAGCGGGCGTGTGCGGCGGGGCACGAGGTGCGCCTTGTCGCCCCGGAGAATTCGGGCGTTGAGATGGGTGACCTCGATGTCGCAAGCATGGGGGTGGACTACACGCGCATGATCGAGGATCAGGGCGTTTCTATCACGGCGGCGCTACGTAACTACCGCTCCGTGGTGCGCCCGGTGATGCGAGGCGTCATCGTCGGCGGTGCGCGAGCGGCGCTCGAGTACGAGCCCGACCTGATTGTCTACCACCCGAAGGTCCTGTCGGCTCCGCTGGTAGCGGATGCACTGGGAGTGCCACACGTCGTGGTCGAAATCGTGCCGACTCTTACGCCCACTAGGGCCTTTCCCGCCGCAGGCACAATTACTCGCGGAATCGGCCCCCTGAATTGCTTGACGTATCAGGCGGCGGGCGCGGCATCGATGATGTTCCGCTCTGAACTTGGTGAGGTGCGCAGAATGGTCGGCGCACGGAAGCGCAAGGTTTCTGCCCCCGCTGCCACTCTCATGCCCATCAGCCCAGCGATCCTTCCGCGCCCCGACGACTGGCCAGAATCGGTGCACCTCACCGGCCCCTGGACTCGCGCACACCGATTGGCTGCTCTCGAGCTCGAAGTCGCCGAGTTCGTCACAGACGGTCCATTCATCTATGCGGGCTTCGGCTCGATGGCGGTGGGAAACGCCACATGGCGTGGAGGCGCAATCGTAGACGTAGCGCGGGAGCGCGGGAGCCGCTGTCTCATCGCTACCGGTGTCGGCGGCATCGAGGTGCCCCCGGATCGCCTCGGCGCCGACGTGCTCGTCGTGCAGACCGTGTCGCATACGGCGGTGCTTCAACACGCGACCGCGGCAGTGCATCACGGCGGCATCGGCACCGTGCACGCCGCGATGACTGCCGCAACACCATCGGTGATCGTGCCATTCATCGCTGACCAGCCGTTCTGGGGATCCCGTCTCTACGAAATGGGTCTGACACCCGCGCCGATCCCGCAACGTGCGTTGACCGTCCCAGCCCTCAGCGCCGCACTCGACGAGGCGGAGCAGTGCCGTCCCCGCATCACCGAGGTCGCCAAGGCCATGTCCGCCGAGGACGGAACCCTAACGGCGCTGACCCTCCTCGCCGCGATCCACTGAACTCATCTCAACGAGGCAAGAGCCCTGCTGAACACACCGACCTGTCGGCAACCGAAATTTGGTCTCCGAAACTAACCGTCCCGCGATTGGGTTTCGTTAATGATGCGGTGGCGGTGGCGGTTGCGGTTGCGGTTGCGGTTGCGGTTGCGGTTGCGGTTGCGGATCGAAGAATGCAACCACAAACAGGAGTCAGGAACGCACTGATTTCCGCAGGTGCGGCGCCAATATCAGGTACTCGGACCTGACAATGAGCCCGACTAGCATGAGCCCGGGCGACAGAACCGCCAATTGAAGCTGCGATTACCCGCCATTACTGATTAACAGTCACAGCAACGGTGCTCGTCAACGCCAGGGTGTGTCCGGTGGAGGTTCCCATACGGGAACTGTGCGACAGACGGTGATCGCCGTCTCGGGTGTGCCGATCGCCGTCCGGCTTGTGGGCACTGCTCACTGAGCGATGTCACAGACAGGAGGAACAATAAAGTTATGAAGATAATCGTGGTCCCGCCCCTCCTCTGCTCGCCTCTTGCCTACGTCCCCGTGCTCGACACGCTCTGGTCGCGAGGGCAAGTCACCATGGCAGATACACGCCGCGATAAAACCATCGCGGCCATGGCAGAACGTCTCCTGTGCGAGAACACAGGAGACTTCGCTGTTCTCGGAACGAGTATGGGCGGGTATGTTGCCCTCGAGGTGATGCGGCAGGCACCCGAGCGCATTACCGCACTCGCGCTCGTGAGCACATCCGCTCGGGCTGACACTGATGAGCAGAAAGCGGCCCGCGCTCGACAATCGGCCCTCGTCGAAGCAGGACAATTCACGGCTCTGATCGATGCCGCCTTTCCCGGCGTGGTCGCGGCAGAGAACGAATCCGATGAAACACTTCTCGCCATCTGGCGACAGATGACGACCCCGGTTGGCGCCGACGCGTTTCTCCGGCAACAGCAGGCTGTTGTGAATCGAGCTGACCTGCGTTATCTGCTGCCCGCGATTACCTGCCCGACCGCGATCATTCACGGTGCTGGCGATCGCCTCATTCCTATTGCTGTCGCCGAAGAATCAGCGGCAGCACTGACCACGGCCAGCTACACGGTTATTAAAGACGCCGGGCACTTCCTGTTCCACGAGCAACCTGCAGCAGCACGCGCCGCCATCATCGCGTGGCTGGACCTAACCGTCTGATCGGTTGTTTCCCTGGCGCCCTAGGAACAATAGAACGCCACTATCGAGCGTTCGCAGTCACAGGCGCGTTGGCTACGACTGCTGAGCCCGCTGAGCGTTCCCCACACGGGACCTGCGCGACAGCCGGTAATCGCCGAGTCGGGTGTACCGATAATGTCCGGCATTTCCACTCACTCAAGCAACCTTCGGTTGCGCGAAGCGGGTGCGTGGGGTTATGGTGACGTGCAACCAAACATTGCAGAAGGTCGGACGAAAATGGAGTACGGACGCATCGATCGCGAGTTCCGCATCGCCGCCTCGCCCGAGGTGGTTTACAAAGTCATCAACAGTCCCGCGCACATCCGGGAATGGTGGCATGCTGAAGCTCTCCTGGAGCCTGTCCCGGGTGCTGTCGGTGAACTTGTTTGGGGAGACAAAGCCAAAGCTGAGGTGGAGGTCGCTTCTATCACCGTGGTTGATGCTGAACAGCCTCGTTTGTTTTCCTTCCGTTGGGTCTATCCCCTCGGTGAGGTCGCGACCCCTGCTAACTCGTTGCTGGTGACCTTTGAACTCGTGCCGTCTGGCACTGGCACCGTGGTTCGTCTTACCGAGGTGGGATTCCGCGAAATGGGTTGGGAGGCTGCCGTCCTCGAGGAACAATACAAGGAGCACTCCGTCGGCTGGGATACGCACTTGGCCAGCCTTCGCGATCATCTCTGGCAGCTGGTTGCCGCCCAATGACTGCGGAAATCGACGATGACCTGTGGTCTGCGATCGGCGACCCGACTCGGCGGCGCATGCTCGACATGCTCTTGGCTGCTGGCGGTGGCACGGCAACCAGCCTCAGCCACGAACTTCCCGTGACGCGTCAGGCCGTTGCAAAACACCTTGGAATACTCCACCGTGTTGGCTTGGTGCACGCCGCGCCCATCGGACGGGAGATGTGCTATCGGTTGGACGATGCACAGTTCGCTCGCGCGGTAGCGCAGCTCTCCACCGTCGGGGCGTCGTGGGACGCACGGATACAACGGATCACCCAGATCGCCGAAACAATTTAGCGTCGCCAAGACGCTGATCCCGGCCGACAAAACAAGACGTAGAGGAAGCACCTCATGATCACTACAGCCCTTCGAAGCGCCTACGAAAAGCTGTTCGAAACGGCATCCATTCCCGACCTCAGCGAAGATGGTGACGGGGGTTGGAACGCCGATCAGATATTGGCTCATCTCCTCAGCGTGGATGCCGCTATCGCGGCGGTTGCGCTCGGAGTCGTTGCGGGCTCGCGTCCCAGCTTCGACAACCGGATTTCTCTCGATTCCTGGAACCTGGACCGGATCATCGCCGCCCACTCAGGTAGGTCCAACTTGATCGACCACGTTCGAAATCAAGCCACGATATTGTGCGACATCGCCGATCAACTCAACGACCAAACTTCCTCCGTGCTGATCCCGGCGCTCCTGCTGTCTAACGACGCGCTCGTGCTAGATCAGCCCATCCCCCTTGCAAGCCTCATCGACGGGCTCGCTGAAGACCACGTTCCCGTCCACACTCAACAACTCCTCGACCTTCGCGTCGCCGTGCGCGAGCACATCTCATAGCGGCACTCTCGGCCGGAGTCGACACAACTCAGGTGCCAGCTAATTTCGCGAACAAACATTTATGCACGATTCCGATTCGCTCGACGTGCATCAGCGTCCACTCACCCTTCCCAAGCGGGACCGGAACTCGTCTGCACCGGCGCCCGCCAAGTCAGCCGCGGCCGTACGACGGCGGTTGAGTGCGCTGAGGAGAGTAGCGACATCGCCACTGACTTCGGGTCCTCCACCCAGCGACCAGTCGGTATCGGTGGCTTGGAAGCGCAGTCCACGAAGGAGATCGTCACCGACCGAGTGCCTGCCGCTCGTCAGCTCATTGAGCACCATCCAGCCCGCTTCAGGAGAAATCCGACCAGCAAGGCCGAGCGGCCGACGAACGTCTCCGGAGTGAATGGCCAAGTGTGCCAGTGGGGCGAGTTCTCCCGCGCCGGGGACCGCGAAACCGGCAACATTGGTCTTCGCGATCAAGCGCGTCAGCTCGGCGCCGGTTCGCCGGTCAGTCCTGGCCCAGCGATAAGCGAACTCGTCGAAGTTGAAGCGCGCTTGCGCGAGTCCGACAATAAAGCTGCCAAATCCTAGTTCGTAGGGCATGAGCAGATGCGCGCACAAGTCGCGCACTGTCCACCCGTGACACAGGCTCGGCGTCTGCCAGGATGCGTCATCGAGACCGGCGAGATCCTCGGCGAATCGGTCGCGCTCAGCGGCGTACAGCGTCTCTACGCCTGTCGTTGTCACGGCTAATTGGCCTCCGAAACGGGTGGTCATCAAAAAGGTCACCTGTCGAGGGGGTCCCTTACAAGCATTCGCCACAGTAAGACTACCGATTTCAACTACTCGATTTTGTCGCGGCGACCAGCAAACTCCTTTGGACACGTGCGGGTGTTCCGCCCAGTGACTCTCTGAAAGTCCCATTCAGCGTTCCCCATGCAGGACGGCAGCAAGGGTCGACGTCGGTGTGGATAATTTGTGCAGGCGAGTACGGGAAATGACACTGGTGCTAAACGTCTAATTCCGGAGAAACTTCAAACGCGCGACACGTTCCTGGCGTGAGCCGATTGACGAATCCCTGCCCTTCAAGAATAATAAGGTATGTGCCTAAGTATCACGACGAGCTCGACGCCGTGCTCCGCGCTCTCGCGGATCCGACGCGCCGGGCCGTCGTGGAACGGTTGGCGAAGTCCCCAGCAGTCGTGTCCGAACTCGCGGCACCGTTCTCGATGGCGTTGCCGTCGCTCATGCAGCACCTGCGCGTCCTCGAGAACGCGGGACTGGTCACGTCGCAGAAGCACGGACGCGTCCGCACCGTGAGCCTTCGACCGGGCGCCCTCGACGTCCTACACCTGTGGCTCGGCGAGCAGCGAACCCCCGCAGAACACCAAGCCGACCGGCTCGGCGTCCACCTAACCCGCACCACCCCGAAGGGAACCTGACATGACACGCGTACGCATCGACCTGTTCACCTCGCTGGACGGCTACACGCCGGCCGACCCGACACCCGACAACCCGATGGGCACCGACTGGGGACGCCTCACGGCGGCGTTCGGCGCGACCCGCACGTTCCGGAAGAACGTTCTCGGCGACACCACCGGCGCCGGCACGACCGGTGTCGACGACCGTTACGCCATCGCGTCCTTCGAGGGCGCCGGCTCCGAGATCATGGGAGCAGGGAAGTTCGGGCTGCAAGCCTTTCCAGACGATGTGGACTGGAAGGGCTGGTGGGGTGACAAGCCGTCGTTCGGCACCCCGGTCTACGTCCTCTCCCACACCGCACCGCGTCCGTCGATCCCGATGGAGGGCGGAACGATCTTCCACTTCCGCAGCGCCGCAATCGAGGACGTGCTCGCCGAGGCGACTGAGGCTGCCGGCGGATTAGACGTGCGCGTCGGCGGTGGGTACAGCACGGCGCGCGACTTTCTGCGCGCCGGCCTGGTCGACGACTTGCACCTCTTCGTCGCCCCGATCTTCCTTGGACGGGGTAATCGACTGTGGGACGTCCTGCGCGGCTTCGACCTCACCCACAAGGTGACGACGGAAGTGGCCGAGAGTGGCACGATCCACGTTACTTTCGCACGTTAGGACGTACTCATGACGATCGAACGCCGACTCGCCCGCGCCGGGTTCACTCTGACCCGCGACTACCCTGTTCCCCTTGAGCGCGTCTGGGACGCGTTCGCCGAAGAGAACCAGAAGCTGGGCTGGTACGGCGCCGGCGATGCCGCCGAGCCCGGTGAGTGGGTGTTCGACTTCCGCGTCGGCGGACGCGACGTCGACGAGGGGACGTTTCACGACGGTCCGGCCTCGCGGTACGAGGCCACGTACACCGACATCGTCGAGCACGTTCGCATCGTCACGACGTACGACATGTGGCTCGACGGGGTCCACATGTCGACGTCGGTGGCGTCGTTAGAGTTCGAGCCGATCACCGGGGGCACCCGGTTCACGCACGTCGAACACGGTGTCTTCTTCGACCAGTTCTGGGCCGATGGGCCGGGCCGTGAGCAAGGCACCCGGGGCCTGCTTGAGGCTCTGGGCAACTACCTCGCGTGACGCACCTCGCGTGACGCACCTCCCGCACGCGGCCCCGGTGTTCCGGCTGCGCACACGATCCCCTTGGAAAGCCGTCGGCGCTTGACCAAAATGGAGGAGTCACTAGAGGTCCTAGTGACTCACAAATCAACCACCACCGCGGCGGCAACCACCTTTTCGCCGGTAAACCGGTCTACGTCCAGCGTCGGGAGCTCGACGAGCCGCACACTGAAGGCCAGCTGCGGGTGCGCGCGCTCGGCCCCGAGCTGGTCTGACTCGCGCACGATCACGAGCCGTGGCGAACACGCACTGTCTGAGGCATCATGCCGGCGCTCTACGTGCCTCCCGGGTTCCGCGCCCATCACTCTTGGTTTCATCGACAAGGTTCCTCATGACATTTCATTCGACGACCTAACGAGCTGTCCCCGATCGTAAGGACCGATACAGCGCGCGTGGGACCTGATGAAAGCTCTTGTTTGATTGCTTTTAAACACGGAGACTTCCCGCTTCCAGACGAGAAACCAAAGGGTCTCTTCACAGGCGATGACCGCCTGCTGGCGCTGCCGGCCGTTCCCACTTTCGTGGAGTCCCGAAATCTCGGATATCGCGTTCTCGCAGGCGCGGGAAGCACTGCACCTGAAACTGACCTTCGGCATGAGCGTGTGGTGGCGCGACCACGCAGACCACCACATGCGGCTGCTCACCTCCCCGGAAGGACCGTTCGCGACCTCCCGGGCCCGCAACAGCGACCGCGACCCGAGCCCGCTGATGTGATGACTTTCACATCAACACTGTTCACTCGCTACGTTGACGGCCCGACGAGGGCGCGCACTTCAACTGCTGCGTAACGGGCTTCAACGAAGCGTGCAGCAATTTGGATCGCGCGATCTTCGCTTGCGACGTCGATGATGTAGTACCCGCCCACCCATTCGGTGGTTTCCGCGAATGGTCCGTTGGTTACAGAAAGACCGCCGTTAGTGCGAACCACTTTCGCGCCGGGCACTGCCAGCTCGTGCGTGTCGATCAACTCGCCGGTGGTTGAGAGCTCGCCGATAACTGCACCGTGGGCGGCTTCAAACTCAGCGAGGGCTTCGCTTTGGATCGCAAGGTCGCTGGCTGCACTCGTGTGGATCAAAATCATGTACTTCATTAGGAACTCCTTCAGCGATGTATTTGTTACTGCGACGTATAGCGAAAGACTAGGAGGACACCGCGTTTTGACGCGCTGTCCTGAAGTGCTCATCCCGTACGTCGAGTTCACACAACGACAAGCGAAGGACCGGATTATGGAATACATGCTCTTCATCTGCACAGACTCGACGGCACCGACAACCGAACCGACTGGCCACACCATCGAAGAATGGGTCGCCGAAACCACTGAAGGGGGCACCAGACGTCACGGTGATCGCCTGCGCCCAGCGAACGATGCGACGACGGTAAAACTGCGTGGCGGGCGACTCAGCGTCACGGCGGGACCGTTCGCTGAAACGACGGAGTGGATCGCTGGATATGACGTGATCGAGTGCGGCGACCTCGATGCGGCGATTGAGATCGCGGCGAGGCATCCGATGGCCCAGCTCGGTCAGATCGAGATCAGGCCGATGTGGCCGATCGAGTAGCGGATGCCATCGCTCGTGCCTCTGCCGAGGAAACTGCGCGCATCATCTCCACTGTGATTCGCATGACCGGCGACTTCGCCCTTGCCGAGGATTCTGCACAGGATGCGTTTGCGAGGGCGCTCTCTGACTGGCGCAAGGGTGGTATTCCGGATAATCCTGGCGCGTGGCTAACCACGGTGGCCAAGAGGCGCGCGATCGATCTGCTTCGGCACGCGGGCGCCGAAGACCGCGCGCTTCGGCGGGTTGCCGTCGAAGCAAGCGAAGTCGACGCATACGAACCGATCGAGCCCGATCCAGACATGGGGGTAGACATGGATGATCGTCTCCGTCTCATTTTCACCTGCTGCCACCCCGCACTTTCGATGGATGACCGCGTTGCCCTGACGCTGCGAACCGTAGCGGGCCTCACTCCCGCGCAGGTCGCGCGTGCCTTTCTCGTGACCGAGCCGGCGATGGAAAAAAGACTGGTGCGTGCCAGGGCAAAGATCAAGCACGCCGGTATCCCCTACCGTGTGCCACCGCCCCACCTCTTGCCGGAACGGCGCGACGGTGTACTGGCGGTGCTGTACTTATTGTTCACCGAGGGGTACTCCGCCACCGGCGGGGAGGCTCTCATCCGAGTTCCTCTCCTTCATGAAGCGATCCGGCTCACCCGGCTGCTCGTCGAGCTGATGCCCGACGACGATGAAGTTCGCGCGCTCCTTGCCCTGATGTTGCTGCATCATGCGCGTACCGCAGCTCGCACCGACGCTGCCGGAGATGTCGTCACCCTTGAAGAGCAAGACAGATCGTTGTGGGACCGGGATGCCATTACTGAGGCCCTCACCATCCTTCGGTCGCCGGTACCGCGCGCAGGCCGATATGGGCTGCAGGCCCACATTGCCGCCTGCCACCTCGAGGCTTCGGATGCTGCACGCACGAACTTCGCGCGCATCGTTGAACTGTACGACGCTCTCGCCGTCATCGATGCCTCACCGGTAGTGGAACTCAATCGCGCGGTCGCGGTGGCCATGTCCCAGGGACCAGTAGTCGGCCTAGCCCTTATCGACGAGCTCGTCACCTCGCAGGGCATGGACGACTACTACTTACTCCCGGCGACACGCGCCGATTTGCTGCGCAGGATGGGTCGAAGGACCGAAGCCGCAATCGAATACGAAAAAGCACTTCAACTGGCCCCATCAGAGGCCGAGAAACGCTACCTGGGCAAACGCCTGACAGAAATGAGACGCTGATGAACATTACCCTGACGGACGGGCGAACGCTGGACGTTTACGACAGCACCAACGGAGTTCACGCTCCCCTGACCGTTGTCTGGCACCACGGCTCGCCACAAACTGGAGCAGCCCTCGAACCGCACCTGCGAGCCGCTGCGCTGCGCGGCATCCGCTGGATCTCTTACGCACGACCAAGTTACGGAGACTCGTCAGCTCAACCCGGTCGCACCGTCACCGACGCCGCAGCCGACGTCGAGCAACTCATCGATGCGATGGGCATCGACCAGATCGCCGTCATGGGCGCTTCCGGGGGCGGGCCTCACGCCCTGGCCTGCGCTGCGATTGTGGGTGACAGGGTGCGGGCTGTAGCAACGTTTGCAAGTCTCGCGCCCTTCACCACTGACTTCAACTGGTTCGCCGGAATGGTTGGCGGTGGGCCGTCCCTGCGTGCGGCGCAACACGGAGAAGATGCCCGCGTAATCTACGAACGAACTTCCAACTTCGATGAAGAAAGTTTCAATTCGCGAGACTATTCCGCGCTGAAGTCGGAGTGGACATCACTCAACGCAGACGCAGGGGCCGCGACGGCAGCTGGCCCCGAGGGGCTGATCGCTGACGACCTTGCCTTCGTGAAACCATGGGGCGTTGATCTGTCACGCGTCCGGATACCCGTACTCCTCGCACACGGCGGCGATGACCGCATCGTCCCTCCCTCTCACTCCCAGTGGCTGCTCGAACACCTCCCCGACGCCGAACTCTGGACCCGGCCACGAGACGGCCACGTCTCAATTCTGAACGCAAGCATTCTGGCCATGGACTGGTTACGGCAACAGGCCGAAATGCACTGAGGTGCCCCCTTGCGCCCACCCGTACACGCGCGGGACTGACCGGCGCATACGAGCTCGCGGATAAGACCGGTGCAGGAAGTTATGGCATCGTCAACGACGCCGGCATCCTCTGGCAAGTCGACGCTGACCCCATCATTCTGTGCATCCTTACTCGAACCAACAACCAGCACGCAGAAGGTAACAACGAAGTGATAGCCGAGAAACCGCGACTCACACGCACTATCCAATTCGTGCTCGCTTGGGCGGTCGGAGTAGTTGGAACCATCACCACAGCCATTTCCTTGATCCCTTCGGTGGCCGTCATCGCCTCAGTAAGTGGCGTATCTTCCCTTGGATTCGCCGCTCCCCTACTGGTCGTGTCCATGATGTATCTCTCCGTTCCCATCCTCATCGCGTTGGCCATCGCGAATACCGGCCGCCGATGGTGGCTCTGGCTGACCATCGCAATAGCGGTCATCGTCTTGCTCCTAGTCGCCCGCTTCGCAGTGGGTTCGCTCGGTGTCTACTGGATTTCGTTTTGAGTCGCGGAGAGCCGTATGCCGCGCGACGTAGTCGCTGGCGCGCACCTCGACGGCGCGGATGTAGCCGGTGTCGTGGGCGGTGCGTATCTTCGCCCATCCGGCCCGGCGAATCAGTCCCTTGACTTCGGTGGTCGTCTCGGGAGAGTGTTCGGACATTGCGCCGGTCGGCGACCCATACGGGTACAGGTTGCCCATCACGACGATCCGGGCGCCCATGGCGGATGCGGCGGCGATAGCCGCATCGAAGATGGGCGGCCATTGTGCGGCCCAGTCGGTGTATGGCGGATTCGTGCAGACAAAGATGGTCGAGGCATCCGTTGCAGCTTGCACAAAGGTGGCCGGATCACTGGCATCCAGTACCAGGGTGGTCACACCGACGGCGGTAGAGCCTGAGCGGGTCGCGATGGTCACCGTGTCGCCGCGCGCCGCGAGGCGTTCGGCGAGCAGACAGCCGATCAGGCCCGCTCCAACAACGAAGTGCTTGTTCATGGGTCCATTCGCTTCGTCGTCCCTGGCTTCACCTTGGAAGATTCGTCTATAAAATCCGATCGCATTGGCGGCGAGACTTTCGCGCACGTCGCCTGGGCGCTTGCGGACCTCTCGCGACAAATCACTCGTCCCGTAGTGGGTTCGGTTTGCGAGCACTTCTGCTTCGGCAAACTTTCGTAGTAGTAGTAAAGCGGTCGGGAATGGTCGACGCCATTCTGCGGACCTGACAGTCTGGGTGCGTGATCACGCTACTATCTGCACCGTCCAACCTAGGGCTTCGACCTCCCGAGCCGGGAAGCGTGCCGGGCACATCCAAGGCGCCTGAGGCACTTCGAGAAGCGGGTCTGTTCCGTCGTTTGATAGTAGACGGCGCTGTCGATGGAGGAGTGGTCCTTCCCGGTCGGTATGTCGATGACGACATCACTCGCGCCGCCGACCACGTGCGAAACGAAGCTCAGTTAATCGACCACGCGCGTCGCCTCGCGCGCCGGATCGCTGGAGTCATCGCGGACGGCCGGGCGCCGCTGGTGATCGGAGGTGACTGCAGCCTTCTCGTGGCGGCTGGGCTCGCGCTCCAGAACAACGCGGGCCTCGTTCACATCGATGGGCACACAGACTTCCGTCATCCCGGAAACTCGGATCAGTGCGCCAGCGTCGCCGGAGAGGATCTCGCCGCGGCCGTTGGTCTGCACTGGCCGGCAGTCGCCAACATCGACGGCCGCGGACCGTACTTCTCGCCCGCCAACACCGTTCACATTGGATGCCGCGAAGACGACCAACATGTCGACGAGGTCCGACGCTTCCTCGGCCTCGTCCTACCCGCCCACCGATCGACCGAGATCGGAATGACCGAGACGGCGAGAGCCGCTCGAACCACCATTGGGAGCGCCGGCTACTGGCTGCACCTCGATGTCGACGTGCTCGACCCCATCTTCATGCCGGCCGTTGACAGCCCCGATCCTGGCGGGCTCAACCCGGAACAACTCGTCGAACTCCTCAAGGCGCTCGCCCCCGGAGCGATCGGAGGCCAAGTCACAGTATTCGATCCCGATCTTGATCCCAACGGACGCCACGCCACCCTCTTGGCCGAAATCATCGCAGTGGGCATGGCGGACATGGGGCATCAAGTGAAGCGATGAAGGTTCGACTTACGAGGTCGCCGCGACAGATATTGAACGCCTGCATGAGCGCCACGGTCGCCTTATCGCTCTCGGATGCCCTTCGGCGTTTTGGTGAGACTTTACGGCAGAGGGACCACGGGTGTTGTGCCTCGTTCATTCCATTTATGCGGTGCTGGCTCCCAGATCGTGAGCTGGTTGAGCAAGTCTTGAGCGTTGTCGGAAATGATCAGCGAGTCCCGGTAGGTCCTCCGGAGAAATCCTGCGTCCACGCCGGCATCGATCGTCGCGATGAGGGGACCCCAGAAGCCATCGATGTTGTACAGAGCGACTGGTTTGTTGTGGATTCCTAGCTGCTGCCAGGTCCAGACCTCGAAGAATTCCTCCAGGGTCCAGGTCCCGCCCGGAAGAGCGATGAAGGCGTCGGACAACTCTGCCATGTGGGCTTTGCACTCGTGCATGGACTCAACGATTTCCAGTCGGGTGAGGCCTGGATGGGCCAATTCTCGGTCGACGAGAGAGCCCGGCATAACGCCGATGACGGAACCACCGTGGCTGACGGCCTCGGTCGCGATGACGCCCATCAAGCCAACATTGCCGCCGCCATAAACGATCCCGATTCCGGTTCAGCCAAGGTGCGAGCGAGCCGGGCTGCACGTTCAGCAAACACTGGGCGGTGACCAGACGCGGATCCAGTGAAGATTGCGACCTGCATTAGGCAGCCAGAGCGGGAAACACGAATTCAAGGAGCAGCGGCGCGAGTGGAAAGTCCAGTTCGGTCGTGACGGTGGGATCTGTCCATCGCAGCTCAACAATTTCCGCCGACGCTACCGGCGCTATGACGACATCGCTACGATAGACGGTCGCGTCGACGATTGTGTCAAACTCGTTTGCGGTGGTGGCAGTCCAGCTGCCCAGCAGGGCGAGGTCTTCCTTCGCGACCGTTACGCCCACCCAGCTCCTCATAAACTTCCCGGAGCGGCCGCACCGGAAGTTTCCCCGGGATCGGATTTGCCACCGGGCAGCATGAAAAAACTTGTACCGCGCTTACGGACGGTAAGTATCCTGCCGGCGCCGTCGCGAAAGCACACCGCAGCGACAACGAGCGTTTGAGTAATCATCCCGTCACGCTACCAAGCCTCCACCCTCAAGACGCATCCCACAGAGGGTTCCCTTGTGACACAATTCCAGCTTCTTGAAGCGGTGGCCGGTTTCGTGCCCGAACTGCGTCGCTCACCGTCCGTGAAATAAAATTTGGGATTAAAAGTGTGGCGCTAGCCGACCCAGAAGTAGTCGGATTTCGAGCCGTCCTTTGCCCCGGTTGGCGCCTTTCCCGTGACGCCTCCCATTCGATCTGTAATCCTGCTCGAAATGACTTGCCCAGCACAGTGATAGCTCCGTTTGCACTCAGTCCGGAACCGTCGGGCACTACGAGCACAGATCTTGCGTTTCAGGACAACGAGACTTGGTCTCACACGTTCAATGGATGTGCTCTGGCCTCGCGCCCAGTCCGACGAATCGCCCGGTAAGCCGGGCGGAGGCAGGGTGGTCACGGAGGAGTTGTAGCGGTAGTGGCAACGGGGTCCCGGGCGCGTGCGTGGATAGCAGCGGTTCCTGTAGTCGGCGTTGAACTATCTGAGTGATGCGCGCCGGCCAGGATCGCCGACGCTGTACGCGACGGAGGTCGGCGCGGCTGGGCGTTCCGCTGCGCAGCACGGGTCCGAGGATGCGAGCGGTCGCGACGGCATCCTGAATCGCGAGGTTGATACCGACGCCACCAGCCGGCGACATAGCGTGAGCTGCGTCCCCTATGCAGAGGAGCCCATCGACACTCCATTCGCGCAGGCGTTCTAGCCGTACGTTCAGCACTTGCACGTCGGCGGCGGAGATGGGTGCAACGGCTTCCTGCATCCTCGGGGCGATGAAAGCTATGCGCTGTTTCATTTGAGCGATGTCGTCTTTCGAGCCGTTCCAGCTGCCGGCCGGGATCACATGAGCAATCTGGAAGAAATCGTCACGGTCGATAGTGATGATCATTCCGGCGCCCGCTTGGATGAACGGGTAATGCTCATCGGGTCGCTTCGACAGTCGAAACCAGAGCACATCCATTGCCGCCGCGACACCGACCGGAGTTAGACCGGCCTGGGCACGGACAACCGAGTCACGACCGGAGGCGTCGATGACGAGGCGACCACGGATGCTCATGTCGCCATCGGGCGCAGTGCCGGTGACCCCGACGATCCGCCCTTCCTCGCTGGATAATGCGTCGATACGAGTCGATCGGAGAAGGCGGAACCCAGGATGCCTCGAGCACGCGTCAGCGAGCAGGTCGAGGAAGTCCCACTGCGGCATGAACGTCATGGTTTTGCGGCGGGTGGGAAGATGGCTGAAGTCGGCCAGCACGAGCTCGGTACTGTACCAGCTGAGAGTCACGCGTTCCATGTCGGAGTGAGGTCGGGCGAGGAACTCGTTCAGAAGACCGAGTTCCTCGAGTAGTTCCTGGGTGGACGGGTGAATCGTGTCACCGCGAAAGTCGCGGAGGAAGTCTGCGTGCTTCTCAACCACAGTGACCTTCACACCATTACGGAGCAGCAATAGTGCCGTCATCATTCCGGCTGGACCGCCGCCGACGATCACACAGTCGGTCTCGAAATTTTTATTCATGCGCACAGAATCCTCCTCAACATGCAATCATGCGAGTGTGGTCAATAACGTACGCGGACGACCCCTCGGTGGAGCCTCCGCCAGAAAACGCCTGCTCGATGCCGCACAGCGCCACTTTGAGGTCGGCGACCTGACCGAGATCTCTTCCCGTAACCTGGCGAATGAAGTCGGCGTCAGCCATACTCTGGTCAATTATTATTTCGGGTCAAGGGATGACCTCATTGCGGCGGCCGTTGCGTTGCGCGTAGCCCCTCACCACGTGATCGCCGCGGCAATAATGCCCGACGGGAAAATTGATCTCGCACGCCTCGCCCGCGGGCTGATAGCTGTATGGGAGCATCCTGAGCAAGGCGAGCAGCTCACCAGGTTCGCCCGCCAACTCATCGCTGGTGGCCCACACGCACAAGCGCTGTCGTCATACCTCCAGCACACCGTATTTGAAACGCTGACGGCGGAATTCGGCCAGGAGCGCGCCCGTCGCATAGCCACAGCGCTCATCGGTGTGATCTTCTCACGCTACGTACTCACATTGCCATCGATGACTGCGATGACCGAAGGGCAGGCCGCGACACATTTGCTGTCGATGATGCGCTGAACGATAGTCGCCTCGTGCGCGACTGGAGACTCAAGCAGTCGACCTGCTTGTCAACGAGAGCTCCGCGTGAGGATCCGCTAGAAGCAATGCACGTTCGAAGGATAGTTGCATGATGCCGCCGAGGGTGCTGCAGATAAGGAACCCCCGCGTGCATCGAATGGGAGTAAATGGGCATCCCTGTAGCGGCGGGATACGGCCGCCTGGTCACGTGGGGCGCGCACGCTAGTCATCTGGATTACGGGCGGCAAGTACCGACCGGCAGGGAGTGGCGTTTCCTGTATGGTCATTCAATATGTGCTCCCCCGCATTCCCACTGTCAACAGATCGACTCGTACTCCGGTTGCATGTCGCATCGGACGCCCACTGGCTACTCGGCGTCTACTCCCAACCGGACGTCGCGATCTATCTCCTGGACGAGCCCTGGACGGTAGAGGTGGCTCGCGCCAAGAGCACCAAGCGCGTGTTGCAGACTGGCCTGGACGGCGTGTCCGGCGCGCTCGCACTCGTCATCGAGCACGAAGGGGCTCCAGTCGGTGACGTGCTGCTGTGGTTCACCGACTTGGAACGAAGGTGCACGGAGATCGGATGGGTCCTTGATCCAAAGCAGGGGGGCCGAGGGTTCGCGAGCGAGGCTGTCAGCGCGGTCCTCGACTTGGCGTTCGATGAGTACGATGTGCATCGGGTAGCAGCGCAGATGGACGGACGGAACGCAGCGTCCTCGAACCTCGCTCGCCGGGTCGGGATGCAACACGAGGGGCAGCTCCGCCAGAGCTGGTGGAGCAAGGGGGAATGGGCCGACACCGTAGTCTTCGGGCTGCTCGCCAGCGACCGCACCTGAAACGGGTGACTGGTTGCCGCGGTCATCGGCGACGTGCCACACTCACTGTCTCTGGAAATCTCTAGTTGCTCAGGGCACAATCGTGGTCTGTTCTTCTGACGAAGACTCCGCCAGCTTTCATTTGACCAGGGCGGTTACATCGACGGAGTAACTCAGCCGGAGGTCGACACTGGCTGGGTCGGGCGTTGAAGTCTGGTTGTGAGAGATCGTTGTCATGACAGTCATGCGCGGCAGACGGTCGGCTGAACAGACTGTGTGCCCTTCGAACTCAACAGCTTCGAACGTCGTAGCGCTGACCTTGGCACCTGTGGCTTTGAGCATTGTGGTCTTCACTACTGATCAGCGTCTCCACGCGACCCGTTTCACTCTGCAGTACGTCTTGCCATCACACCCGTCGTCGACGCTGTCGCCCAGCCACAAGCCATGAATGACCCGCCCTGTGCAATCCATCGGATCCACGAGGGCGGCAGGAAGCTGACCACGCCGATTCATGCCTTTTCCTGCCACTTTTTCTCACCTCTTCTCATCTTTTCTCACTACTTCTCTGTCTTTTGTTTTTGTTTTTCTCTTTTTCTTTTTCTTTTTCTTTTTCTTTTTCTTTTCAGTTTTCTTCTTTTATGTATTTTTTTCTTCTACTTTTTTCTTCTCTTTCCCTGTCCCACCACCACCCCTTTACTTCCAAACCTCCTACACACTGAGGAACGATGGGTGTGGGAGGTTGGGAAGCGAGCGCAGCGAGGGGGTGGCGGTGGGACAGGGAAAGAGACCCCTTACCTATTCGTTTACCTATTCGCTGCCGGTGAATAGGTAAACGAATACCCGCGCCGTTACTCGCCTCTCGGCGAAGCCACCAAATTCATCTTGAGCGGCTCCGCATCGACCGCCACATCCGCAACCGTGGGGCTCACGCAGAGCACCATTGAAGCCAGTGGGAACCCCACTAACTGGGGCAGTCACCAGATCGCCAGCATGCGTCGGGTGGCCCATGCTGGATGGATGACCGCCTCGCCAAATAACCCATCAGCGGGCTGGTATCCCGACCCAAGAGGCGACGAGGCTGAGCGCTACTGGGACGGTGCAAACTGGACCGCCTATGCGCGGCCGGCTGGAAGTTCTGCCGCGCCTGTAGGTCTGGCGCAGTCTCCTATTCTGCCTGCGGTAACTCTGCCCAGTGTAAGGACCGGGCCCGGGTGCCTGGCGCTAACCGTTTGGATCATCGTGGGGGCAGCGGTCATTGCCATCGTTATTGCATTCGCTACCGCGCTCAGCTCTCCAGACTCGACGTCGTCCCGCTCTGCAGATACACGGGCAATTCCCGCAGAGCCCCCGGCCCCAGCGCCGGCGTTACGCGCTACCTACTTTGTGGAAGGAACAGCCTCCTCGGCGAGCATCACAGCTTCGTCAGGGACGGGGACAGAGCAACACGACGTCAAGCTGCCGATGACGAACACAGATGGCGAAATCGGCGTGAGTCACACCACTGCCCCGGGCGCTTTCCTATATATCTCGGCCCAGAATCGAGGCGACCGCGGGACTGTGACGTGCAAGATTATCGTTGATGGAGTTACCGTCTCCGAGAACACGTCGAGTGGTGCGTACGGAATAGCGAGCTGCGACTATTCGATGCCGCGTTAGCGCTAGAACCACTCACGCATCGATCTGTTAGCCCCTCTCGGGAGATCAGAGTCTCCCTGCATTTACAGCTGCGGGAACTTCTTGATGCTGTCGAACCAGCGGACGACGGTGTTTGCGTTGTGGGCTTGCAGGAGGGCATCTTCGACGATGCCGGCGAATTGTGCGGCATCGCGGAGGCCGAGTTCGGCACGGGCGACTCCAGGTGCGCAGCCGGCGCCGCCCGTCTTCACCGTTGTACTCGACGCCGTCGATGACGGTGCTGTGCCAGTTGGCGAGCTGGTCGTAAACCTGGCCCAGCGAGCGCTGGGTCGCGGTCAGACATCCCAGCAGCAGATACGAGTCGTAGGGCCGGTCGATCGCTCGAGTCGCGTGAGCCAGGCTGCGTGCGATGTCGGCCAGCTCATTCGCCCGGGTGATCAGTTCGCTGTCGTGGTCGTTCATAGTGATGCTCCTTTCACGAGGTTGTGTGGGTGGGCCGCGCGTGCGGCCCACCCTGGATGGTTATTCGGTGTCGGGCTTGGAGTTGCGGCGTACGGTGGCGACAGCCCGGTTGAGGTCGGGTCCGACGTTGGCGGCGTCGATGACGCGTCCGTATTGGCGTGACTGGTCGTCGCCCCAGCTGTCGGTGTGTTCACGGCCAACAACGATCACGCGGTCACCTTTGTGCAGGGTGGCGGCGACGTTCTGGCCGAGCTCGAACTTGGCTTCCACGAAGTGAGTGGTGGCGGCGGCGTGGGCGAGCCATTTGCCGCCGCGGTATTCACCGGTGTTTTCGATGACGCGCAGCTTGGTGATCTGGATGCTGCCTGCTGTGACGACCTCGGGGTCGAGAGCCAGGTTGCCGATGATGGTGCGTTTGGTCACGAGTGCTTCTCCTTCGATGGGTGTGGTGCGTTGACTTGCGGTGGGTTGTCGGTGGCTTTGATTCTTCGACCAACTGTTTTTTGTGCCGTCCGGCGAGAGAAATCGAGAGGGAGCGAGAGCGCCCTGAGGGCACTGAATCTCTGACGAAATAAGGGAGCCTGCGGCCGTGTCTGAGAATCTGGGAACGGTGGCGCGTACCCAGCTACAGTGATCGGCCGGACAGGCCACAAATTGTGTTTTACGCGGTGTCGCATCGAGCCATTTATGGCTGCGATCGAGGGGCAGTCGGCGGGCGTTTGAGGCAAGTTATCCACAGGCGCTTCTCGCGCGCGCGTACTGTTAATATTTTGTTTGTCCTGTTAGTACTGTTAGGGGGGCCGGTCAGCGGCCCCCTATAGGGCCAGATCTGGCCCCCTATCGGTACGCTAAACGGCCCCCAAACCTCCGCGCCGAAGCATCGGAATGACGTTAGTTTCATACCCCCGGTGACCGCCCGGTTTTCTGCTGTCGACGAGCAGATTGAACTCGGCGTTGTGGCCGCGATAGCCGGAGCTGACTCGCTCGATAGCGCCGCTGGCGACGAGTTCGGCAATCGCCCGTTTGACCGAATGATGCGCAGACTCTGATCCGTTGTCGGGGGCCAGATAGCCCAAGGCGATCGCCGATGATTCGCGGGATGCGAAGTACCGGCGCGGCGGTTGATTGCCGGGGTTGTCGGTGTCGTCCCAGCTTTCCAGAGCCATGTGCAGCAGCAACCGGGTCGCCGCGTGCCCCAGACCCAAACGTGCAGCCACGAGAACGGCACCCTTCGCCGCATAGAGGCCCACAGTGCTCTCACCCACCAGGTCGGGTGCGAAGCGTTGCGAGATCGCAGAATTTCAGTACTCTGGTCACAGATCAGATCCTTTGCGGGTGTTCGATCCTTGCCCCGGGGTGCAACCCGGGGCTTTTTCTTTGATCTGCCGCCGGCGGCCGTTCTCGTCGCTCGCAGCAGGAGATGCGGCCTCACCGCGCCACGAGAGCGCGTTCGCTCGTCTGTGTCTGCGCGCTCGCCTCGACCCAGGCGATCACTTCGGATCGCTTGTACAAGACCCTCTTCGGCGTCGGCTTGTAGAACCGTGGTCCCCGACCCAGGTAGCGCAGGTGGGCCAGCCCGCCGACGGTTAGGCCGGTGAGTTCTGCGACGACGACGGGGAGGATGAATTCTTCAGTCATGATTACGTCCCTTCGGTGACACGAGATACTCGTTACTTCGTGTTGCGATCACAATAAAACGCTTTTCAATGTTTGACAAGGACCAATGGCTGTACGGTGTCGGCATGACAGGTTTTGTAAGGCAGGCCGGAATCGGCGAGCGGATCCAAGCCATCCGCAAACGGCACGGGATCCGCTCCGCCAAGGACCTCGCCGAGCTGATGCCCGGCGGAAACGTCACCGAAGCCATCCTGCAAAACCTCGAAGCCGGCCGCAAACAAGACCTCTCGGTCAGCCAACTCCTGAACATCTCCCACGCCCTACGAGTCCCGCCTGTCTTTCTGCTGGCACCAATTGGTCGTCCCCATGACCAACTGGACCTGGTCAACCTCAGCGACACGTTCGAGGGCATGACCGTCGCAGAGTTCGACGCCTGGATCTCCGGTGAAACCGACGGCGCCTACCGGTGGCGAGACCTGACCGAGCGCACGGAACGCTCCCAGCTCGAGGCCATGCGAGAACTCATCGCCAGCCTGCGGGAACGCAGACGCCTCACCATCAACGCGTCCATCGAGGCAGAGCTCACCCCACCGGGCGAAGCCACCGTCGAACCCCCGATCTGGGATACCACCAAGGAACAACTGGCCGAGGCAAACCGGCGAATTGAACAGCTCAGCACCTACCTTGCCGATACGGGGTGGGACCTCGAAGGCTGGGCCCAGTAACCACTGAGGCTAGGCCAAAGCATTGCCGCGTGGGAGCCGCAGAGAACTGGCCCGCGAGTTGTACTCTGTGCGCGTGACGAACTTTCTGGCGCAAGTTGGGATCGGCAACCGCCTCCAGGCGATCCTCAAACAGCATGGCATCCATTCGGCATGAGCCTTGGCCGACCTCATCCCCGGCGACAACGTCACCGAAGCTGTCGTGCAAAACATCGAGGCCGGTCGGAAGCACGACCTCCCAGTGAGTCAACTCCTCAACATCGCCAAAGCACTTCGAGTTCCGCCGATTTTCTTACTCGCGCCAATCGCCCGACCCCTGGCTGCCTTGGATGTCGCCAACCTCAGCCCTAGCTTTGATGGCATGACCGTTGTCGAGTTCGACGCTTGGATTTCGGGCGAACGCGAAGGCGCATATCGGTGGGCAACCGCCGATGAACGTCACGAACGTATAGAGCTGCAAGCGATGCGGGAGCTCCACGCGCAGCTGCGCGAACGCAGGCGATTAGCCACCAGGCGCGAAATCGAACACACGACCGATGCATCAGCTAGTGCTTCCGACGCGTCCCGAACGACTAAGGACAATATCAGCGAGGTGGAGCAGCGCATCGCTCAGTTACGTTCTTATCTCGTCTCCGTAGGCTGGGACCTCGCGGAACCAGAAACGTTCTAGCAAACGGTGAGTAATTCCAATTTCGGAATAGCACCGCGGCTCCACCAAAGCTGGTCTTCACCGTGAACACATTTTGAACACATTTGTATGAAAGTGACGTCGTTCCACGGGCGTCTGAGTCAGTCAAAAAGCCCGAAATTATGGCTCTCCTGACTCTTCCGTGGGTTAATTCCGTCCGGGGAGCATTGGTTTGTGACCGCCGAGGCTGAGCATGGCGAGGGCGATGAGGGCGTTGGGTGATTTGAATCCGAAGGCGATGCG